>JAILDQ010000299.1 GCA_024689365.1 Treponema sp.
CGTTTTTGTCTTTTTTTATCGCAAAGAAATCAGAGCCCACGTCTTCGGAAATGTCGTATTCGGGAATGCGGCTTTTTCTTTTTTTCTCAGCGATATCATTTGTAAGGCTTGCGGCCAACTCTTCAAAATCATCAACGTCGGCGACTTCCTCAACTTCTTCCAAGTCTTCGACTGGCTCGGCGTCGGTCACTTCTTCAACTTCTTCAAGGTCCTCAACGGGCTCGGCGTCGGCGATTTCTTCAACTTCTTCCAAGTCTTCAACTGGCTCGGCGTCGGCGACTTCTTCTACTTCTTCCAAGTCTTCAACGGGCTCGGCGGCGGCGACTTCCTCAACTTCTTCTAGATCCTCGACTGGCTCAACGTCGGCGACTTCCTCCACTTCTTCCAAGTCTTCGACTGGCTCGGCGTCGGTCACTTCTTCAACTTCTTCAAGGTCCTCGACTGGCTCAGCGTCGGCGACTTCCTCAACTTCTTCCAAATCGTCAACTGGCTCGGCGTCGGCGACTTCTTCAACTTCTTCCAAGTCTTCAACGGGCTCGGCGTCGGCGACTTCTTCAACTTCTTCAAAGTCTTCAACAGGCTCGGCGTCGGCGACTTCCTCAACTTCTTCCAAGTCTTCAACTGGCTCGGCGTCGGCGATTTCTTCAACTTCTTCAAGGTCTTCGACTGGCTCGGCGTCTGCGATTTCTTCAACTTCTTCTAGGTCTTCGACTGGCTCGGCGTCGGCGATTTCTTCCACTTCTTCAAGGTCCTCGACCGGTTCGGCGTCTGCGATTTCTTCCACTTCTTCCAAGTCTTCGACCGGCTCGGCGTCGGCGATTTCTTCTACTTCTTCAAGGTCTTCGACTGGCTCAGCGTCGACGATTTCTTCTACTTCTTCAAGGTCTTCGACCGGCTCGGCGTCGGCGATTTCTTCCACTTCTTCCACTTCTTCCAAGTCTTCAACTGGCTCGGCGTCGGCGATTTCTTCAACTTCTTCAAGGTCTTCGACTGGCTCGGCGTCGGCGATTTCTTCAACTTCTTCTAGGTCTTCAACTGGCTCGGCGGCGGCGACTTCCTCAACTTCTTCCAAGTCTTCAACGGGCTCGGCGTCGGTGACTTCCTCAACTTCTTCCAAGTCTTCAACTGGTTCGGCGGACGCGGGAATTTGAGGAGCGGGTCTTGCCTTTGCGGGGGCGGGCGCTGGGGCCGGAGCGGCTTGAACCTTAATGCTTCCGCTTGACAAAAGCTCTTGCAGCATCGCCTTGATTTCCTGGGCGTTTTCCAAGCCGGAAGATTTTTCCTGCGGCTTTAGGTTCATAGCGGAGAAAAGCTCGTCCCAACTGCGATTTATAAGCTCCTCAACTTGCTGGGGCCTTTTTTTCGCGCGGCGGCCAAGGCTTTGGATTATCTCCTTTGTGACAGCCTCGCGGCGGCCGCTAACGCTTTCCCAATCCAAGGCTTCTTTTTTGGAAAGGTATTCGTCAACGACTCCCAATTGCAAGGTTCTTATTCGTTCCCTGATAACGGTTTCGTCGTCGCGGCGAAGATTCAAGAGCAAAAAACAAATCAAGAAAATTGAAATGAAAACGCAAATTAAAATCAATATTTTGGCGGACGCAGGAAGAGAGAAAATCTCGTCATTGTAAACGCCGCAAATAAAAAGGCCTGACTTTGACTTTTGGCTTAAGGAAACCCAATAATTTTCTTTTGCCGAATCAATCGAAAAAAGGCGCTCGGCGTTTTGCGAGCCCTTTGACCAAGCGTCAAAAAGGCGGCTTTTAAATTCCTCTCCTCCAACGGAAGGCAAACCCAAAACATATCCGCAAAGCGAAGAAGCGCCGCTTTGACCGTTCGCCAAAAATTGAAGGTCTTCGCCGATTGAAATTAAATTCTTTTTCAAGAGAAAATTCGCAAAGTCCAATGCGTTCACGTAAAAGACGGCGCTTCCCCTAAAGACTGAATACTTGTCGTAAAGGGGATAAGAAAAAACGATTCTGTTTTCCGCGTCAAAGAAAAGCTTTTGGCCGGCCGCGAAGTCTCCGCCGCTGTCGGAAGCGCAAAGGGAAAGCGCCGGTATTTCTTCATTTCCCGCGGGAGTAAGACAATCCAAATAATTTTTGTAAGCCGTCAAATTGTTCTTTTCGTCGCGGCGCAAAATGTCTTGCCTAAAAGTTGAGTAATGCAAGGAATTTTGATTTTTGTCTATGACCCTAAAGCCAAGCAAGCCTTGGGTTGACGAACGCAAGTCGCCCAAAGCCTCGCCTCTTGAAAGCGCCGCTTCCTGAGACGGCTTCGCTTCAACAAAAGTTTGAACCGAAGGATTTTTCAAGAAAGCGTTTTCTCCAAGCGCGAACCTTTCGCTAAGAGTGTTCAGCCATTCGTCGTAACTAGAAGCCAAGCCCTGGAGCCTTTGGTTGATTTGAGAAATTTTCGCGCCTTCGTAAAAGCGGGCGTCGATTGCGGAAAACAATCCCGCAAAGGAGGCCACCGCAAAGGCGCCGAAGAGAATAACTGAAATCAATAAGCTTAAGGCCGTTTTTTGACCGCTAGTCATACTTTTACTCTTATATTATCGGCAAAAATGAGGGTAAAATCAAGTAATTTTCTATAAAAATGAAAAGTCTCCCAGTCGTTGAAGCGGCCTCAAAAATCTTCACAAAAAAGGCCGGGAGCGCTAGAATGCAAGCGACGATGAAAAAGATTTACGACCTTCAGGCGGAAGAAAGCAAAAAGACCCGCGCTTTTTTAGTTGGCCTTCCGTTAATCGAAAACCCCAACGGCCTCGCGGAACTTAACGGCTTGGTTTGGACATTGGGCATGGAAACGGCGGGACAAATAATTTTGCAGCGCCTGGACGTTCAGCCCGCCTACGGAATGGGAAGCGGAAAGGCAAAGGAAATATACGAAGCCGCCGTCGAAGCGCAAGCAGACTGCATAATAATGGACTGGGAGCTTGACCCCACAAAACAAAGGAACTGGGAAAAGCTTTGCAAGCTTCCAGTTTTTGACAGGCAAGAAGTCATCATAAGAATATTCGCAAGCCGGGCTTCAACAAAAGAGGCCGTTCTTCAAGTTGAGCTCGCGCGCCTTGAGTATTCCCTGCCCCGCTTGGCCCATATGTACGGAGACCTCGCGCGGCAAAGGGGCGGAAACTACGGCTCAAAGGGCTCGGGCGAAAAACAATTGGAGCTTGACCGCCGCCAAACAAGGCAAAAAATTCAGCAACTAAAAGAAGAGTTGAAAAAGGTCAGGCAAAACAGGGCCACGCAAAGGAAAAGGCGGCAAAAGATTCCCCTGCCAACCATGGCACTTTGCGGCTACACAAACGCGGGAAAGTCTTCGCTGATGAACGCGCTTACAGGAAGCGACACGCTGGTTGAGAACAAGCTTTTCGCCACCCTCGACCCGCTGACAAGGAGAATAAAAATCGCGGGCTCAGAAATTCTTTTGACGGACACGGTAGGCTTCATTTCAAAGCTTCCCCATCAATTGATAGACGCCTTCAAGTCAACGCTTGAGGAAGCCGCGATTTCGGACGCGCTTTTAATCGTGATAGACGCTTCCGACCCTGACGCGCTAAAGCAAGCGCAAACGGTTCAAAATGTCTTGGAAGAAATCGGCGCGGACAAAAAGAAAAGAATCGTTGCATTGAACAAAATCGACGCCATTGAAAAAATGGAGGACAAGAGCCAAATCCTTGGACTTTTGGCAAAAATAAAAGGCGAATACCCAGACGCGATGGAAATCAGCGCAAAGAGCGGCTTTGGCCTAGACTTGCTAAAAAGAAAGATTTCGGCTATCATAAATGAATGAGTCAAAAAGTCAAACTAAATTGGGACAAAGTTCTTTTGCTTGCGACAATTCTTCTGGCAGCCTTGATAATTCTTGGAACAATAGCCGCTTTCATCGCGGGAAAGAGACCGGGCATGGCCTACAGAAAAAGCGACCCGCAAACTGTGGAAGAATTAAAGGGACCTCAAAAAAAGCAAAAGCAATTCAAGGAATTTGGAACCTTGAGAAGCCGCTTGCTTCCTGAAGAAGGCTCAAAAGAAGCCGGCCCTGTCCTTGTGGTTACTCCTTGGCTTTCTTATGAAAACGACGACAGCGCCTTTTACGAGGAATTGGTCGCCAAGAAAAAACTCTTTGAGTCTTACATTTTGGAATTTTTTTCAAGCAAAACAAAAAACGCCTTGCTTTCAATTGGCGAAAAAGAGGCGAAAAAACAGCTTTTGGAACGCTTCAACCAACAGCTTTCGCTCGGAAAAATCAACGCGATATATTTTGACGACTACATTTTCCTTGACTAAAGGCGCAACAAAAGCAAAGTTATAGTGTCTTAATTTATGAGACATTTCCATAGGATTTAAACAAGGAGTAAAAATGAATTCAGAAATCACTTCGCAAACAGCGCAAGTCATCATAGCGGTAATTCCGATTGTCGGAATCGCCATTGGCGGCGTCATTCTTTTCTTCTATCTTTTGTGGACCCACCACGAAACAAAGCTTAGAATAAGGACAGGCTCTTACAAGGCGCCGGAATTTGACCTAAAGACCTTCTCTCTTTTGGCTGGCCTTTTATTGATTGGCGTCGGCGTGACTTTGAGCTTGCTTTTCGCATTGATTGACGGTTTTTCTTACGCCTTGATGGGAGGCCTTCTTCCTCTCGCAGTTGGAATATGCCTCTTGATTTTTTATAAAATCAACCCAGACTTTCACGACAAAAAATAATGGCAAAACAGCGTTCCTCGGACAAAGAGCGCGAGGCGGCATATAAAAGAGACTCCAAGCTTGTTCGCGAAGTGCTTGCGGGCAACACTTCGGCTTTCGCCGAATTGATGTCCCTCTACAAAAAGCGCGTCGAAGCCTTGGGAATGAGTTTCTTCAAAAACGCCGCCGATACCGAAGACTTTGCCCAGGAAGTGTTTTTAAAGGCCTTTACAAAATTGGATTCTTTTAGAGGAGAATCCCTTTTTTCAACCTGGCTTACGAGAATGGCCTACAACACGGCCGTCAATGCGGTCAACAGGCGGGCCGAATACGTTTCCATCGTTGACGAAACCCTTCTTCCAGACAACGGCCTTACGCCGGAAGAAAAGGAGCTTCGCCAGCTTACGATGGAAACAGTAAGGGAATGCCTGAAGGAATTGCCGGACAAATACAAGATCGTTCTTGACTTGTACTTTTTCTACGACAACTCATATACAGAAATCAGCGAAATCACGGCTCTTGCGGAAAACACCGTAAAGTCGCACATCTTTAGAGCGAAAAAGCTTTTAAGAGAAAAAATATTGGCAAAAGGATTGGTGGATCATGAAGAATTGTAACGAAGTCATGGAAGAATACCTTAGTTTGGACAAGGGAGAGCGCATCCCCCTCGACATAACAATGCACTTGCTGCTTTGCAAAAACTGCCGCTCGCAAGTTCGCCTTTTGCGCCAGGCGGAAAAATCATCCGTTCCCGACTCTTGCAAGCAAACGGCCTTGGACGACGCGGCCATTCTCGCGGTAATGAACAAAATCACCAAAAAGAGCGACTCTCAAAAAAATCCGATTTCTCTTTCAAAATGGGTTCTCGGAGGAATCGCCATGGCGCTCTTGTTCATAGTTTTCAGCATTTTTGCAAAGCCCGGAACCAACCATTTTCTTACGGTCTACACCTACATCGAGCTTGCGGCCTTGATAACCGCTTACTGCGCTTTTTTTGTAAAGAGCAACATGGACTTTTTTGTTAAGAAGATAAATTCAAAATTAGAAAAAAAAGAAGGCCTGGCGATTTAGCCAAGCCCTTGATTTAGCCCAAAAGATTGAGCGGGTTAATCATTTTGCCGCGCTTAAAGACGGTGAAATGCAAGTGGGGGCCGGTGCTCGCGCCCGTGCTTCCCACGCGGCCAATAACGCTGTCCGTAGACACCCATTGGCCTTTTGAACAATCAATTCTAATCATGTGTCCGTACAAGGTCTTGTAGCCGTTCAAATGGTTTATGATTACGTAATTTCCGTAAGTGTTGTTGTAGCCGGTTTCCACAACGCGGCCGGCCATCGCGGCGTAGATTCTTGTCCATGAAGGGCAAGCCATGTCGATTCCGCCGTGCCAAGAGCGCCTTCCGGTAAAGGGGCTGGGTCTCCATCCAAAATATGAAGTCAAGCGGTACCAGCTGTGAAGGGGCTTTCTGAACAAGTCGCCGTTTATTTCGCTCAAGGTGATGCTGTCCATTTCGGCGCCCGGAACAAAGATTGAAGAGCCGGCTTTAAGCTCGTCATTCAACTGAAGGTTGTTCACAAAAGCGCATTTTACTGAATCAACCTCGTATTTTTCGGCTACAGAAAGGGGCGTCTCTCCGTCTTTTTTGACGGTGTACAAAATGCCCTCTTCCGAAGGAATCTTTATGTATTGTCCAGGCTGAATCAAGCGGCTGGCGCGAATGTTGTTGACGCTAATCAAAGTGTCTTGGCTGATGTCGTATTTTTCGGCGATCAAGCCAATCATGTCGCCCTGGCGAATTCTATAAGTCCAATATGTGAGGGGCTTGAGCTGATTTTCATCAACTTCCTGGCCTTCGGCGTTTTGGGCTTGGGCCAAAAGCTCGGCGTTTTGCTCATCCTCAAACTTTGCGTATTCTTCGCTGTACTGAGGCATAACCGGAGACTCAAAACCGCCCCGGCCGTTTTTAGGAAGGCTCATTGCGACAAAAACAGCGGTTCCGGCGACAAAGGCGCCAACGCAGAATGTGAGACAAAGTTGAAATAGAACGCTTCTTAACATCACAACGATTTTTTCCTTCAGCATATTATACCTCTTTTTCCTTTTTTTTTCAAGATTATTTTTACTTTAGCATTATTTCTTGTTCAGGCCGATAAGATAAGTTTCAAAGCTTTCTTTTCGGCAGGCTTCGGGCTTGAAGCCTTTCGCGCTCTCAAATATTTCGCGCATTTTCTTTAAAAGCTCGCCTTGGGCGCCGCTTTGGAAGATTTTCACCGCGAATTTTCCGCCTGGCTTGAGCATGTTTTGGGCGTACCAAATGGCCATTTCCACCAAGCCCTCGGAACGGGCCGTGTCCACAAAACGGTTTCCGGTCGTCAAAGGAGCCGCGTCGCAAACAACCAAATCGTAGGGGCCCTGCTCCTTTATTTTTTCGCGGATTTCCTTGGCGTTCAAGTCTCCCTGAAAAAAGACCAAATTGTCGCCGCGAACGGAATTTGAAAGCGGATTCAAATCGCAGGAAACGACTTTTCCAGAGCCTTCCATTTTTCTCAACAAGAAAGTCGTCCAGCTTCCGGGAGCGCTTCCCAAGTCCAAGACAGTCGAATTCTTTTTGATGAAAGAAAATTTATTGTCAATTTCTTCCAGTTTGTAAACCGAACGCGCCGGATAGCCTTCGGAAAAGGCTTTTTTTGACCAATAATCGGGCTTTTCATAACTGTTTTGGCTCATACAATGATTTTCGGCAAAAATTCCGGGAAAGTTTAGAAAGGCAAAGAAAAGGCCTCTCTTTTTTTTTAGAGGAGAATGATTTTGTCAATTAAAAAAGGGATTTTTTTATTTTGCCCCGCGCAAAAAGTTCATGAAAGATTCTGCCAAGTTTTTTTGGATTCTTTTGCCAACGGCGTTTTTTGCCCTGTCCAAGGAATCGGCTTCGTTAAAGGAAGAAGCCCTGCCCTTGAAGGAATCCGACCACAAGGCTGTGGACATTGCGGAATCTTTCAGCGCGCAAGAGAATGAATAAAAAGTTTGCATGGACTCTTTGTCGGTGGACATTTTTTGTTCCAAAGAAAAATCGCCCGTCAAAGAATACCTTTCCGCGGAATCGCTTGAAAACCTAAAGCCAAGGGAAGTGAGCATGTCGCAAAGTTTTTTTTGAACAAAGGAATCCTTGTCGCCGGAAACCTTTACGAAAATTGGAATTTGCCTTGCGATTTCAACCCGCTGGGCCCTAAAGTCTTGCGGAGATTTTGTGGACATGCGCTTGGCTTGGTCCGAGTCAATCACGAACAAGCGGTCGATGTAGCCTTTGTTTTGCTCGGCCTTTTCTTGGGCGATGAACAAATTCGCGCAGCGCTCCATCGAAAATTGGTCGGCTTGCGAAAAGGATTCCAAGCGCGCGATTTCCTTGTTGTTTTCTTCAATCGCGGAAACGTAAATTTTTGCAGCCTCAACTTTGTCCAAAACCGCAAGGGAATAATGCTTTTTTCCGTCAAAGAAACGCTCTTTTATTTCAACGCCTGTTAATTCGCTTTGGTCTACAATCACGGAAACGTCTTGAGAATAAGCGCTTTCCTTGCTGACGCTCTCATCCGTATCCTGCCGCATTTTTCGGCTTGCGTTTGTGTTGGAGGAAATGATTTGGTTAAAGACAGAGGCCAAGTTTGCAAGCGCGTCTTGGTCGGCGGCCTTTTCAAAGTTGGCCGAACCGGAAGCCGTCAAATAGCGGCTCTCGGGATAAGCGGCCGGCTTTGAGTTCACCCAATCCGGCGGACGAACAGAGCTTTGCTCGCTTTTTTGCGCCTTGCTCTTTTTGCTTTTTTTGGCCGCGTAGACAAAGCTCGCGTCAAAGGCCAAGAGCATAAAGAAAATCGCCAAAAGATTAAATTTTATTTTGCGCATATAGACTCCACAAGAACAGGCCTTTTAGCAAGGACCTTCACGTTTTCCACAACTTCTTTTTTTCCGTTTGAATATTCAATCGTAACAGTATAGGTTCCGGGATCAAGGGTAAAGCCCGCCGCGTAAGCCTTGCTTGGAAGAGCCTGCGCTTGGCGAATGTCGGCCGTCTCGGATTTGTCCAAAGCCCTAAGGCCCTGGGCTCCCGCAATAATCGCCATCATCGAAAACAAGCCGTCAGATTGGTCGGCTTGAATCGCCGCTATGATTCCCGCAAGGCCAACGGCTTTTTTTCCTGTGGAACGCCAAACGCTCCGCCAGGCGGCCTTGCTGGCCTTTAAATCAATGTCGTTTTGAACGGCCTTGTCAAAGTCTTCAAGCAAGACAGCGCTTTTTGAAAGGCTAGCCCCCTCGCCTTGCACTGAAACTCTCGTTACCTTTACATGGTTGTTTTGCGGCTCGTATTCAGGCCAAACAAATTTAAACTTCAAGGCGTTCTCGTAACCGCACGCGCCCGAAATCGTCTCTCCAAAATTCAGCAAGTCAAAGACCAGCCAATCGGTGTGCTGCTTTCTTTGAGCGACAGTTCCCGTCAAAGACAAAACTTCTATGCGGCCCTTCGCGGACGGCAAGTCGGCGCTGTCAGTTTCTATCTGAGGAACCAAGGACTTTAATTCGCGAACCGTAAAGTCGTCTACATAGCTTCCGTTTTGAGCGCCAATCACAATTTGCAAGTAATCGGCCAAGGGAGAGGTTTTGTATATAAGGGCGTCCTTTTGTTCGGCGCTAAGTTTTTTTGGAATGTCGTAGGGCGCGTGAAAATTGACGCCAATCACAGCGAGCGCCGCCTCTGACTTTTTCTGCTCCTCGTAATCGTCGGACTTTGACTTTTCGTCTTCGTGAAGAATAAGCTCGCCGTAGTCTGAAACGTATTTTTTTTGCTTGTCGTAAACTCGGGTGAGCAAGGAATAAGAAAGTTCCAGATTCCCCATTTTGTAAGCGTTCAAAGCGGCGAAAGTGTCGACAAGCAAAAATTCGTAAAGGCTTCCGCTGTATTCCGTTAAGTTTTCGTTTAGGACAGCGGTCGCCGCGCCTTGGACAATTGACTTTGTGAAAGCCTCGTCCAAGCCCTTTGTCGTCTCTACAAAGTTTTTGTCGGCCTCTTGATAAAAGCCGGTTCTAAAAAGAATCAAGGACTTGTCCAATTGTTTCGCAAGGTTCGCCTTGCTTCCCAAGGACTCAATCATTCCGTAGGCCGTGTCAAAATCAGCGTTTTTAGCGGCTTGGTTGTAGGCTTCGTCGTCAAACTTTATTCGGCTGACCCGCTTTTTCTTGGCCGTTTTTTTGTCTGAGGATTCTTCTTGTGAAGTTGAATCTCCCTCAAGTCCTGAAGTTGAGGCGCAACTTGCAAAATAGAGGGAGAATATTGAAAGCAAGACTAAGACGCAAAAAGAAAAACGCTTTTTCATCTTAGAGCTTTACTTTTTGATTCTTAATGTATTTTTTGATGTCAGAGTTTTCGCCCTGCCAGATGATTTTGTTTGACTGGATGTCCGTCAAAGTCACGTAGACAAAATAAGAGCGAACCGTGTACTTGTCGGCCGACTGAACTTGGGTCTTTACAGAGCCTGTCATCAAAAAGTCGGCGGCGGTTTCCGCGTCGATTTCCTTGGCGGTTCCGTATTCAACGTGCTCGGCTTGGTCGGCTTTTTCCTCGCGCAATTCAACGCGCTCGTTTGAGTCGGCGACAAATTCCAAGACTCCGCTGTTGATGATGGCTGTCTGCATTTTTTTAGCGACAATTGAAGTGTCGATGCGCTCGCTTGAATCGTTCTTGATTTTTCCGATGACAACGCAAGGCGCGCGGCCGTTCTTTTTTTCAAACTTGGCGACTCGGGGCGAATCGATGCAATCGTTCACCAACGTTTCGCAAACAGTTCTAATGTCAGTGTCGTTCCAATATCCGTCCAAATCGATCACTTCTTCCGCGTCAACGCGCTTTACCTTGGGCTTTCTTGCAAAAACAGATGAGGCGCAAAGAAGGGCCATGGCGATTAAAACAAGCTTTTTATTCATTTTCATATTCCATCTCCTTGTCATTGGATTCTAAAATAAAAACCATTTTTTTTCAATATGGTAACAAGTTAGTTTGACTGAATTGAATTTTATTGTATAATATAGGGAATGAACGAAGAAATTGAAGAAATAAAGAACAAAATAGAAGAAACTCTTTCCCAAGAGTTGCCGCAAAGCCTTTCCGGCCAATGGCTTTTGGAAACTTTCGGAACGGACGAAATCCTAAGCCAAAAAGGCTTGGACGGCCTTTTGACGCCCACGCGCGATTTGGTCAAGCAAGGCGGAAAAAGATGGCGGCCCCTCTTTATGCTTTTGTGCGCCAAAATGGCCACAAAGGACCCAGAAAAAATTCAAAACGCGCTAAGCCTTTGCCCCCTTTTGGAATTTGTCCACACGGCGAGCTTGATTCACGACGACATAGAGGACAGGGCCGACGAACGCCGGGGAAAGCCTTGCGCCTACATAACGCACGGCTTGGACACAGCCTTGAACGCAGGCTCTTGGCTATACTTCAAGGCGGCCTCTTGCATAAAAAAATTGGACTTGAGCCCGGAACGCCGCCTCTTTTGCCATGAGCTTTACGAAATGGAGCTCCGCCGCCTTCACTTGGGCCAAGCCATGGACATCGCCTGGCACAGGGATTCAAACTTTTTCCCGAGCGTCGAAGAATACAAGCAAATGGTTCAGCTAAAAACAGGAACCCTTTCCTGCATGGCGGCTAGGTTCGGCTTTTTCGCCGCGGAAAAGGGCAAGGACTTGATAGAAAAAGCGGGCTTGATTGCGGCCGGAATCGGAATGGGCTTTCAAGTGCTTGACGACGTTCAAAACCTAACAAGCGGAAATCCAGGCAAAAAGCGCGGCGACGACATCGTTGAAGGAAAAAAATCCCTTCCGGTATTGCTGTGCGTCCAGGAAAATCCATGCGCCAAGGAAAAGATTTCGGGCCTCTTTGAAAAAGCCGCGAAGGAAGGAATCGAAAGCCCCGCAATCGAAGATGCGATCAAGGTCTTGAACGATTCAGACTCAATCCAAAAGGCTTACGACTTTGGAAACAAATGCGTTCAAGAAAAGGCGCTTGAATTAACTTCGCTTTTGGAAGATAATGGCTCGGGAGCAAGGCAAATGATTTTGGACTTGTTCAATAAAATTCAACGCTAAAAAGCCTTAGGGAGGAAACGATGCAGGAATCAGCTGACTTTTTGAACAACCAAGCGATTGAACTGACTTCTCGCGGAAATTTCGCCGAGGCCATCGCTTGCTACAAAAGGGCGATTACGATTGAAAAAGAAAACCACTTGCTTTGGTTCAACTTGGGAATCACCTACCAAAAAAAAGGCGACCTTCACGGAGCCAAGCGGGCTCTTTTGACCGCCCACGAAATGAACTTGGACGACGTTGAAAGCACGGAACAGCTTGCCATCGTTTGCCTTGAGCGCAAGGAATTTTTGGAGGCAATTGAATACTGCCAGTTTGGCCTTGAGCAAAATCCCTTGAATCCCCATTTGTGGAACACGCTTGGCGTGGTGTTTTTCAACCAAGAGGAATACGACATGGCGGCGGAAGCCTTTGAAAGGGCCGTTTCGCTAAACCCATACTATTACGACGCCCTCTACAATTTGAGGGACACCTATTCGGAATTGGGAAACAAGGCTGGAAAAGCGATTTGCGACGAAAAGCTTTTGACAGTCAAGGCTCCAAAAGAGGATTTATGACACAAAGCGCGGAAGTCATTTCAGTATCAGAAGACAAGAAAGAAGCCGAAGTCTGCCCCATCGTCACGAACGCCTGCCTCACTTGCAAGGAAGGCTGCGCGAGGCGCGGAAGCCCCTTTACCGCCTTGAACGACCAAAAGTTTGAGCTGAAGGCCGGCGACTTGGTGAGAATCACTGCCTCCCAAACAGCCGAAAGCCTCCAGGCGCTTTTTTCGTTGGCCGTTCCAGCGGCCGCGGCAATCGGAGCCTTTTTCGCGGCAAACCCGATAAGCCAGGCGCTATGGAAAACGGAAAGCTCGGAAGGCTTTAAAGCCCTTTGCGTTTTGTTCGGAATCCTGATTCCAAGCGCGGCGGTCATGGCCTTAAGCCGTTTTAGGCTCAGACCCAGCAAGCCCCGAATCGACAAAGTGTACTAAAAACAAAAAAGCCCTTCGTAATGAAGGGCTTTTCTTATAATGCGAACTCTATAATTTTACGCCGTCAAGTGCTCTCTTGCCAAGGCGCTTATTTCGTCAGCCATTTTCATAAGGGAAACCTGCTTTTGCACGCCGCCCAATTCCCAGCCGACGCGGGGCATTCCGTAAACGATGCTCGACTCTTCGTCCTGGCCCAAAGTCCAAGCGCCCTGCTTTCTCATTTCGGCAAGCTCCGCCGCTCCGTCGCGGCCCATTCCCGTCATGATTACGCCGAGAGCGTGGTTTTTGTAAACCTTGGCTACAGACTCGAACATAACGTCAGCGCTTGGCCTGTGGCCGTTTCTCTGCGGATCATGGGTCAAATGAATCAAGCGCTCGCTGGATTTTTCAACAACAGTTATATGGTTGTCGCCAGGCGCGATGTAAACCGTTCCTCCGACAATCTTTTCGCCGTCTTCCGCTTCCTTTACAGTCAAAGGACAAATCTTGTCCAAGCTTTCGGCAAAGGCCTTTGTAAAGCCTTTTGGCATGTGCTGGACTACAAGTATCGGCTGCTTCAAGCGGGGGTCGATCATCTTGAAAACGTCTCTAAGAGCGTTGGGGCCGCCGGTAGATATTCCAATAGCGATGACGTCAATCTTTCCGCCCTCTCTAATAGGTGTGACGACAACCGGCTCTTTTTTCTCAACCGTGTTGAAGCTGATGATTTGAGCCTGGTCAAGCTTGGGCTTTTGAACAGGTGTGTTGTCGTCGGCCTTTTTGATGGCCACAAAAGATTCGGCTTTAAGAAGCTTTCTTTGCTTTTGGAAGAATTCCGGAATGTAAGGAATCTTTCCTTGGCGGCGGGCGTACTGGGAGCCGTAGGAAGCGAGCATGTCGATCAACTGGTCGGCTACTTCCGAGATGTCGGCCGAAACCGAACCGGCAGGCTTTGTGATAAAGTCGCTCGCGCCCAATTCCAAGGCTTGCATTGTAACCGCGGCGCCCTTTGTGGCCACGCTCGAAAGCACGACTACAGGAACCTTGATTCTCTTTTCTTTTCTTGCCTTGAGGAATTCAATGCCGTTCATAATCGGCATTTCAATGTCAAGAACTATTATGTCGGGATTTGTCTCCGGAATTTTGTCCAAAGCCATTTGGCCGTTGGAAGCCTTTCCGACAACCTTCATTCCTTCCGTTCCGTCAATAATACGGCTAATCAGATTTCGCATCAAAGCGGAATCATCGCAAATCAATACCGATATGTCATCCATTGCGTCCCACCCTTGCTATTTGAGTTGTTTTTGATAGAAGCACGCCCAATCTGTCTTTAAGAATTCAAAATTCGTCTTCATTCCAAACAGAGACTCTGAGTGGCCGATGAACAAATATGAATGCGGAGAAAGAGCGTCCCAGAAATGGTTTATTACGCGAAGCTGCGCTGGTTCGTCAAAGTAAATCAAAACGTTGCGGCAGAAGATGATGTCCAAGTTTCTCATGCCGCTGTCGTTCTTTAGGTTGTGGTAGTCGAAGCGAATCGAATCCATCAAATCCTTGTTGGCTTGGTAGCCGTCGGCGGTTTTTGTGAAAAAGCGCGTCAAGTATTTTTCCGGAATTCCTCCGATGCGGGCGTTTGGATAAAAGCCCTGCTTTCCGACCATCAAGGATTTGAGGGACAAGTCCGAGGCCGTTATTTGGAAAGTGTACGGCGGCGGAAGTATGTCCTTTAAAATCATCGCGATTGTATAAGGCTCTTCTCCCGTGGAGCAACCCGCGCTCCATACTTTCACAACCTTGTTGCCGGTCTTGCGTTTTTCTTCCAAAATATGCGGAATGACGTAATTGATCAATGCGTCAAAGTGCGGCTGATTTCTAAAAAAGCGGGTCAGGTTTGTAGTCACCGCGTCGAGCATGATTTTCATCTCTTCGCGGTTTGATATAATCAGCTTGTAGTAATCGTCAACAGAAGCCAACTTCTTCTCGCGCAAACGTTCTTTTAGACGGCTGTCCAAAACTGAGCGGTTGGTGGCGGAAAAAGTTATTCCGCTCTCGTCATAAATGGTTTTGCGAAATCTTTCAAACTGTTCGTCTGTCAATAAATCAGCCATAATAGTAAATTATATATCAAGTTCAAAAAAAAGTAAATCGAATTCTTCAATATTTTTTCCTTAAAGAAAAGGCGAAAAAAGGCCGTTTTTACGACAAAACTCCGCTTGTTTTCCTGTAATCCACGGCCTCCGCCACGTGTTCAGCCAAAATCGTCTGGGAGCCTTCCATGTCGGCGATTGTCCTTGAAAGCTTTTTGCAAGAATCCAGCGCCCTCGGAGAAAAGTCGTAGCGAACGGCGGCTTGGTCAAGAAGCTCTTGGGCTTGGGGAGAAAGGGCGCAAAAGCAAGAGACGTCCTCGGCGTTCATGCGGGCGTTCCTAAAGCCCTGCCTATCCCGCTGGATTTTCACGGCGCGGGCGATTTTCTTTCTCAAATCGGCCGCGGAACAAAGAACCTCCTTACCCTCCTCTTCGCCAGGCAAATCCACTTGCACCCGCAAGTCAATTCTGTCCAAAAGGGGCGCCGAAAATTTCTTCCAATACATTTCTATCGAACGGGCCGAGCAAAGGCAGACTTTCTTTGTCGAGCCGTAATTTCCGCAAGGACAAGGATTTGTCGCCATCAAAAGCTGGAAATTCGCGGGATAAACGGCCGTCCTTCCCGCCCTGCTCAAAACGATTCTATGGCTTTCCAAGGGAACCCTCAGCATTTGCAAAACGCTGGAACGGAACTCGGCCGCCTCGTCAAGGAACAAAACGCCGTTGTGGGCAAGGGAAATCTCTCCCGGCCTGCATTGGATTCCGCCGCCGCACATGCCTTCAAGGCTTGCGCTCATGTGGGGCTGCCTAAAGGGCGGCGTTCTGACCAAGCCTTTGCCGGACGGAATCAAGCCCGCGATGGAATGAATTCTCGTGACGCTTCTGGCCTCCTCTTCGGTGAGCAAGGGAAGAAGGCTCGGAAAAGCTTGGAGCGCCAAAGTCTTTCCGCAACCGGGAGGTCCAAAGGCAAGCAAGTTGTGGCCGCCGGCGGCCGCTATTTGGCAAGCCCGCACCAAGTCCTTTTGTCCAAAGATTCCGTCAAAGGAGGAGCCTTCAATCGGCGGAAAGGAAACGCCTTCAATCTCTACGCTTCCTTCAGGCAAAGAGTCTTCGCCCTTGTCGTTCACTGACGAAAAAAGGTTTTGGTCAAAAAGGGCTTGAAAGGCCTCGCGCAAATTTTCCGCGGCGAAAACCTTCATTCCCGGGGCTTCCATAGCCTCGCCGGCGTTTTCTCTTGGAACGACGCAATAACGGATTCCGTTCGCCGCAGCCGTAAAGGCCGCCGCGTTGGCAGCCCTTACAGGCCTCAAGGCGCCAGAAAGCTCAAGCTCGCCCATTACCAAAACGCTTTGCTCCATCAAGGCCGGCGATTTTTCTTCAGAGCCTTCGTAAGCCGCGCAAAGAACGCCCAAGGCGACAGGCAAGTCAAAGCCCGCCCCCTCCTTCTTTAAGTCCGCGGGAGAAAGGCTTATCAAAACCCTCTCTTGCGGAAAATCAAAGCCGGAATTCCTTATGGCGCTTTTCATCCGCTCGCGGCTTTCCTTGACGGCTCCGTCGGCCAAGCCAACCATGTCAATCGCGGGAATGCCCCGCCTGATGTCCACTTCAATCGAAACCAAATTCCCTTCGTAGCCAAAGGGAGAAAAAGAATAGATGCGCATAAAATTTCACCTCGACTATAAGATAGAAATTTTACGCAAGAATTTAACTTTAACTTCGCTAAAAAAAGGATTTTTTTTGAAAAAATTTTAAAGGCGGGGCAAAAGCTCCTCGTAGTAAAAGCGATTGTCGATTTTATATCCGCCGGCTGTCCTTCCGAGCTTTCTGTCCGCGCGAACGTTCGGGCCGTGGTAGTCGCTTCCGGCCGTTACAAAAAAGCCGAACTCCCGGGCCAAGGACTCAAGGCGGCGGCAGTCGTTTTCCTTCGCGCCTGGGTGCCAAGCTTCAAGGCCAAGAACGCCCGCCGCTTTTACGGTCTCCAAAACGCCCGGCATTTTTTTCCAGCCAACATATAAAGAAAGGGGATGCGCGATTACCGGAACCCCGCCTGAATCCAAAATCGCCTTGACCGCGTCCTCAAGGCCGGCTCCCTCAAAGTCAATGAAAAAAGGAGTTCCCTTGGAAAGATACTTGTCAAAGGCCTTTTGCCGATTTTTAACGATTTTCTTTTGAGTCAAATAGGCGGCGATATGGGGCCGGCCCAAAGTGTCTTCATTGTGGCCGCCGCCCACAGCTTTTAAAAATTCATCGTAATCAACTTCAAGTCCGTCCCTCTCAAGGGCGGCCAATATTTTTTTGTTGCGCTCGATGCGATTGTTCTTCAGCGCCAAAATCAAGGAATTCATGGAAGCGGAAACATTTTTCAAGCCCAAGCCCAAAAGGTGAAATTCCCCTGTGGGCCACTGAACGTTTATTTCTATTCCGGGAACAAAGACAATCCCCTCTTTTTTTGCGGCCGCGGCGGCTTCTTCAAGGCCGTCAACCGTGTCGTGGTCCGTCAAGGCCAAAACTTCAACGCCGTTCTCCTTGGCGCAAAAAACAAGCTCAGAAGGGCTTTTTTCGCCGTCCGAGGCCGTTGAATGAGAGTGAAGGTCAACCATAAAGGCATTATAGCCAAAAAAAAGGGGCCTTGCAACGTCAAAAAAATCAAATTTCTCAATATTTTTATGTATTTTTAAAAAAAATTATAGATTTTTTTTAACTTTTGCGCTATAATTGCATAATTGATATTGTATACAAATAACTGAAACGCGAGGAAAAAATGCCCAAAGCGGTGCAATACAACAAAGGCTCCATCATTTACTTTGAAAATGACAAGGACGATAGAATCTTCATTCTCCAAAAAGGCGTCGTGATTTTGACAACGACAGACACGGAAAGCGGCGTGTCAGAAACCCAGCAGCTTTCCAACGGAGAATTTTTTGGAGTAAAATCCGCGCTCGGACACTTTCCAAGAGAAGAAACTGCCACAGTGCTTCAAGACGCTATCGCGATTTCAATGAGCGTCCCTGAATTTGAAAACATTTTCAGCAACAACAAGCAAGTAGTTTACAAAATGCTCAGGGTTTTCTCCGGCCAGCTCAGGCAGGTTCACAAGAAGACCCAGGCCCTCTTGCAAAACAACAATTCGGCGAACCAACAGGACGGAATGTTTTCCGTAGCCAAAAGCTTTTTTGACGACGAAAATTACCGAGCCTGCTGCGACGTTTGCATAAAATACTTGACCCACTTTCCAAACGCTTACGACAAGGACAACGTGGCCAAGCTTTACGCGGACGCAAAACTCCGCCACGAAAAAATGGGAAAAAAAGCCGACCAAGCGGCCGCGGCTCCAGCGTCTTATTCAGGCGCCTTAAAGCAGTTCATGCTCCCAGCCTTTGAGCGCTTCCAAAAAAAATACGAAAGCGACCAAGTAATCATTTCAGAATTCGAGCCGGGAGACTCTTTCTACTTGATTCAAAGCGGAGAGGTTCAGCTTGTTAAATGCGTAAACGGCGTAAAGAAAAACCTTGACATCCTTAAGCCCGGAGAGTTCTTTGGCGAAATGGCGATTTTGGACAACTCTCCCCGCTCGGCAACCTGCATGGCGATTGGCCCTGTGGAATGCTTGGAATTCAACAAGGCGAACTTTGAGGTTCTTGTAACGGGAAACCCGCAAATCGCGATTGTTTTGCTAAAGCTTTTCTGCAAGCGAATTTACGACCAAAAGCGCCGCATCAAGATTTTGATGATAAAGGACAACACCGCCCGCATCGCGGACACCTTCTGCATGTTCGACGAAATGAATCCGCCGATAAAGCCGAACGAAAAGTCGCGCCGCTTCAACTTCAGCCAAGCGGATTTGGCAAGCTGGTCAGGATTGCCCGCGCAAGTCGTTCAAGAAGAAATGCACAAATTCGTTTCCAGCGGAAAAGTTCAAGCCTTTGACAACTACATGATTGTAACGAACATCAACGACATGAGGCGAATCGTAGAATTCAAGTCCGTTCCAAAGAGATAAGAAAATGGCCGCGAAAAGCGGCCGTTTTTTTTTATTTCAAAGATTTTCCTGCTTCCACCGCTTGCACTTTTCAAGCAAAATCTCTTTTACCTTGTCAGTCACAACTTGATAAATTCTTTGGCTGACTTTTGGCGCGATGTCCGGCTCAAGGCCCGGCTGTCCGTTATTCTTCAGCATCAAAAAAACTTGGAGGATTTTTCCGTTGTCAAGCTCGCGCTGAATGACGAGATTGCCGGAAGTCACAAACCTATAGCCTTTGAACGAAATCGTCATCCCGTCAATTTTTGTGTAAAGGGGAATCGCTGGAAAAGTGAAGTTTGGGTCGGGAACAAAAGAAAAGTGGCTCAAGGAAATGTCGCTTACCGTTCCCCTTATTACAACGTCATTATAAGAAAAGTAAGCCTTGCTGGTGGAATCGCAAATTGCGCGGACATTCTTTCGGCGGCCGCACGCTTGGTTTGCGTACATTACGCGATCGATTATGGCGAAGTTTTTTTCTTTCTTGTATTCAAGCTCAATGCAGCCGCATTGGATTCCCAAATCAAAAAGATAGTATCTTTCCAAGGCCGACTTTTGGTCGTCGGGCTTGCCCTTTGCGTAAAGGACTCCTATCAAAGCCTTTTCGCCGTTTTTCGTTTGAAAATACTTTATGAACCTAGGCCAATCAACTCCAACTTCGCTGTCGATGAAAAAAAAGAAGATTGAGTCAGGACAAGTTTCGCTTATGATCCGAACCTGCTCTTCCATAGGATAAAAGCGAAAGTCCTTTATAATGTAGGATTCATAGCCCCTTGCCAAAAACTCTTCCAAATAGGATTCAGGGAAAAAAGTCAAATCCGGCGCGATGAAGAAGGTCTTTCTGCCTTCAATCTCTGTCTTAGCGTCCATAATCTCTCCAAAAAAACAACAAAGGCCTTTGCAGAACAAAGACCTTCAGCGCATTACGCACGCAAGATTAATTAAGTAAAAAACACGCCTTTATTAAATTCACGCCGCGAGTTTCGCCTTGCGAAAACTCCTTGCAGCCTGCGAGTTTCGCCTAGCGAAACTCGTCAAGTTGAGAAAACCGCTTGGCGGCTTTCTCAATCTTTACATCCCATAAGTCGCGATGAAAACGCCCGCCGCAATCGCTGTTCCGATTACGCCCGAAACGTTCGGTCCCATGGCGTGCATCAAAATAAAGTTGGAAGGATCGTATTCCAAGCCAACCTTGTTTGAAACGCGCGCGGCCATAGGAACGGCGCTGACGCCCGCAGAACCGATAAGGGGGTTGATCTTCTTCTTGAGGAACAAGTTCATAACCTTGGCCATGCACAAACCGCCGGCTGTGGCAACGCAGAAGGCTACAAGACCCAATACGATGATTCCGAGCGACTTTGAGTTCATGATTTTTTCGGGAGTCATTTGACTTCCAACGCCCAAAGAAAGCAAGATTGAAACGATGTTCATCAATTCGTTTTCCATTGTCTTTGAAAGGCGCTCGACGATTCCGCACTGCTTTACAAAGTTGCCAAAGGCGAGCATTCCGATAAGAGGAGCGGCCGGCGGCAAAAGCAAGATTGTGATGAACAAGAGCATGATCGGGAACAAAGTCTTTTCTGTCTTTGAAACCGGGCGCTGCTGCTCC
>JAILDQ010000301.1 GCA_024689365.1 Treponema sp.
TCGCCGCGGGAGCCATGCTTTTTGTGGTAGTCGAGGAATTGATTCCGGAAGCCAGCGAAGGAAAACACTCCAACGCCGGAACCGCAGGCTTTGGAGCGGGCTTTGTCCTGATGATGATTCTCGACGTAGCGCTCGGCTAAAACAAGCCGCGCTCGCGCGAAATCCGCTCGAAACAACAATTATGGTCTTGCAAGCAAAAACACGAGCTTTCCAAAATAATCCCACCAGGCCGCGCTTGCGCGAAATCCGCTCGAAACAACAATTATGGTCTTGCAAGCAAAAACACGAGCGGCTTGCTATTGAACAATTCCTTCAATTATATTAAACTTCTTCAAAACAATTAAACAGGAGTATCTATGTCCACGCCTTTGGAAAATTACCTTGCAAAATCTAACGGAAAGCCCAACGCCGCCATGTGCGCCTATGTGGCTAACTTGCAGCAAGTCGCCGCTGTCGGTCCTGAAGTGGCCGCCTCAATCGTCCACGAATTGGAAAACCAGCGCAGCCACCTTAAATTGGTCGCGAGCGAAAACTATTGTTCGCTCAACGTTCAAGCCGCGATGGGAAACTTGCTCACCGACAAATACGCTGAAGGTTATCCTGAGCACCGCTACTACGGCGGCTGCGTGAACATCGACGCTGTTGAAAACACCGCCGCCCGCGAGGCCGAAAAACTCTTTGGCGCGGACTACGCCTACGTTCAGCCCCACTCTGGAGCCGACGCGAACTTGGTCGCCTACTGGGCGATTCTTTCAAAAAAAATCGAAACTCCCACTCTTGAAGAGCTCGGCGTAAAATCTTTGGCCGACCTTACAGACGCCCAGTTTGACGACTTGCGCAAAAAGTTCGGAAACCAAAAGTTGATGGGCTTGGACTACTCTTGCGGCGGCCACCTTACACACGGATACAGAATGAACGTCAGCGCCAGAATGTTCGAAAGCCATCCTTACGGAGTTGACAAGGAAACAGGCCTTTTGGATTACGACGCGATTGAAAAGCAGGCGATGGAAGTAAAGCCTTTGATTTTGCTCACAGGCTTTTCCGCCTATCCAAGAAAAATTGACTTTAAGAGATTCCGCGCCATCGCCGACAAGTGCGGCGCCACATTGATGGTTGACATGGCCCACTTTGCAGGCCTTGTAGCCGGAAAAGTTTGGACTGGCGACAACGACCCGGTTAAATGGGCCGACGTCGTGACAACAACAACCCACAAGACTTTGCGCGGACCTCGCGGCTCAATCATTCTTTGCAAAAAAGAATACGCCGACTACGTGAACAAGGGCTGCCCGATGGTTTTGGGCGGACCTTTGGGACACGTTATGGCCGCTAAAGCCATCGCCCTTAAGGAAGCGAACACACAAGCCTACCGCGACTGGGCCTCTCAAGTTGTAAAGAACGCCCAAGCCCTCGCCAAGTCTTGCATGGATTTGGGAATGGCCTTGCAGACAGGCGGAACCGAAGACCACTTGATGTTGGTTGACGTAACAAGCTACGGCCTTACAGGAAAGCAGGCGGAAGCCGCTCTCTTCCAGTGCGGAGTAACGGCAAACGCAAACGCCCTTCCCTACGACAAAAACGGCGCTTGGTGGACAAGCGGCATCCGCATCGGAACTCCAGGCCTTACAACTTTGGGCATGAACGAAAAGGACATGGCGGAAGTCGCCTCAATCATCGACTATGTTCTTAAAGGAACAAAGCCCGGCCTTACAAAAGAAGGAAAGCCTGCCAAGGGAAAAATCGACCTTGACCCGGCCGTTCAAGCCAAGGCAAAGGAAAGAGTTAACGCCCTCTTGAGCGCCCACGTTCTTTATCCTGAATTGGACTTGGATTTCTTAAAAAAAGAGTTCTGCAAGTAAGATCGGTTGCAAAAACAAAAATCCGGCCCGCCGTGTTCGGCGGGCCTTTTTTTTTGCGCAAGTTCTAGGCAGCGTCTGCGCGTCGCGCTCGACAAAAAGTTTGAGGAAGTCTTTTACTTTTAGAGCGGCTCTTGCAAGACCGGAGCGTAGTAGCCGCTTGAAGAAATCACTTGGCTTTTTCCCAAGTGCCTTGTATCTCCAAGACGCTCAACTCTAAAGACGGCCTTTCCCTTTTGGCGCTCCTCGCTGTTCAAAACCGTTATCGAAGTGGGCGCGACAAAAAAGCCTTGCCACAAAATCAAGGGCGAGCAATTTATCAAATGGCTTATGGCCGCGAACATGACTCCCAAATGGCAAAAGCAAACGATTGTCCTGTCGTCATATTCTTCTTTATTTGAAAAAAGATGGTATTCAGGAATGAAAGTTTTTTTGTCAAAATTAGGATTCTTGATTTTGCCGTCAGTCTTGTACATGAGGCCGTCGCGCTTAAAATGATACTTTGCCAAAAGCGAGTCGATTCCGTCGCAGACTTCCGCATAGTTTTTGTCAACTGGGCCGCTTTTCATAAGCTTAGTGTCAAGCCATTTTTGCCTGTCCAAAAATTTTGTTTCCGAATAATAATATTCGGGCATCAAGTCCCATGGAATGCGCTTGTGGCCGTCAACAGGATCGATTACGGGAACGTAAAATTCACGAAGCCAGTCAAGAGTCTTTGCCTTGCGTCCGATTTTGTCGAGCGAAACTTTAGCGGTGGCTTGAGCGCGGCCCAAGGGCGAAACGTAAAAGTCAGTCACCTTCCATTTTGCAACTCTTTTTGCCAAGAGGCGCGCTTCCTTAAAGCCTTGCTTTGTAAGGGAATCGTTTTTGTAGTCGGGGTCTCCGTGTCGAATGAAAATAATTCTCATGCGGACATTCTATTATAAGAAGGAAAGAATTGCAATCAACCCACAAGGCAGGGCCTTAGGCCCAAGACTTTACGGCCGCCTTCAATTCATTTATTCCCGCTAGAATTTCGGGCTTTCGCTTTTGGTCGTAAAACAAAATCGCGCTTCTGTATTTTTGAACCAGCGGAGACAAGGACTTGAATTTTTCTTCGTCGATTTTTTTCGCGTCGTACTCAAGCAAAAGGCTTGCAGTCTTTTCGTTGAAGGAAATTTTTTGGTCCGCGTCAAAAACATCGACGATTTCCATAAAAGCCGCGCGAATTTCTTGGTCGCGAAAAATCTTGTCGCGAAGGCGTATCCGTCCAGGAAAATAATTCACGTCCATAATCATCGTTCTCCAAGCAAGGGTTTTGCCGCCATCGCGCTGAACAAAATCGTAGAGCTGTTGTGCAAGAGCGCGGCAAAGGAAGGCGTTATCGCGCCAAAAAGCCCTGCGGCAATCAAAGCGGTGTTCACGCCGATGATGCAGCGGTTGTTGTCGTCAATCTTTTGAATCAAGCGCTTCCCAAGAATTCTTGTTTTAAGCAAATCCTCAAGGCCGCTTCCAGGCGGAAGAACGATGTCGGCAGTCTCGCCTGTAATGTCGGCGGAATCTCCCATCGCGATTCCAGTGTCGGCCGCGGCAAGGGCGGGAGCGTCGTTTATTCCGTCGCCAATCATTATGACCTTGCGGCCTTTTTCTTGCTCTTTCTTGATGTAAGAAACCTTGTCTTCGGGAAGCGCGCGCGAAATGTAATGGTCAACCTTTGCGGATTGGGCCGCGTTCTTGGCAGCGCCTTCTCCGTCACCGGTAATCATCGCGCAAGTCTTTATTCCTGTTTTTCTTAAGTCCTGAATTATTTGAGCGGCGTTTGGCCTGATTGGATCTGTAATCGCGAAAATTCCTATGACCTTTTTTTCTTCGCTCAAATACAAAAGGGACTCGCCGTTTTCTATCGCCGCGCCTTGAATCTCCTTCAAGTCCTTTGGCTCCTCCACCCCTTCATCCTCGAAAATAAAATGCGCGCTTCCGATGCAAAGGCGCTTTTTTCCAAGGCTGGTCGCGATTCCGTGGGCCACAACGTATTCAACTTTTGCGTGCTCCTCAGGATGCTTCAAGCCGCGCGCGTCGGCTTCCTTTACAATCGCGTTCGCCACAGGATGCGCAAAGTGCTCCTCCAAGCAAGCGGCGGTAAGCAAAACTTCGTCCTCGCTTTTTTTCCCGAGCGGAATGATTTTTGAAAGATGAGGATTTGCGGCCGTAAGAGTTCCCGTTTTGTCAAAGACTACTGAATCGGCCTTTGCCGCGTCCTCCAAAAATTTTCCGCCCTTGACCAAAATCCTGTGGTCGGCGGCTTCCTTCATCGCGCTCAAAACGGCGATTGGAGCGGCAAGCTTCATCGCGCAAGAATAGTCAACCATTAAGGTGGACAAAACTTTTTGAACGTTTCCCGTAAACAAGAAAGTCAAGGCGCTCAAAATAAAATTGTATTTTACAAGAGTGTCGGCCAATCGTTCGGAACGAACCTGAGAAGAAACCTTAAGCTCCTGCGAATTGTCGATTAAAGTCAAAATCTTTTGTATCTTTGTTGAATTTCCAGCCGCCCGAACGCGAACAAAAAGCTCGCCTT
The DNA here is from genome assembly GCA_024689365.1 of Treponema sp. GTDB lineage: Bacteria > Spirochaetota > Spirochaetia > Treponematales > Treponemataceae > Treponema_D. Next base: position 4,411 of record JAILDQ010000301.1, read on the forward strand.
CCTGAACGATTGTTCCCGCAAAGACAGAGGCGCCGTCGCGCTTTTCAACCGCAAGGGGCTCTCCCGTAATCGAAGCTTGGTTTACCAAAGCCTCGCCTTTTACAACCTCGCCGTCGGCAGGAATCATGCTTCCGGTTCTAACCGCGATGAGGTCGTCTTTTTTGAGTGTATAAATCGGAACGGCTCTTTCTTCCGAACCTTGAACCAATTGGGCGCTGTCCTTGTCGCTGAACAAGGTCTTTGCCAAATTGCCGTATGCTTTCTTTTTTGTATAGTCTTCGATTGTTTCGCCGATGTTCAGCAAAAAATTTATGCCGCCCGCAGTTTCTGGCGAGCCTGACAAAAAGGCGGCTGCAATAGCGGTCGCGTCAAGAACGTCGGCCTTAAAAACATTTCCTTTAAAGACTTGGTCCACGCCGCGCAAAACTCTTGGAGTGACGTTAAAAAAACGGATTGCCATTCTAACAGGAATCGGCAAAAGCCTTTTTGCGTAATGCCTGGCGGTCATCCAAAAAAGAGTGGTCAAAAGGCCGGGCTCTTTTTTTATGTCTTGAACAGACTCAAGCATTTCCTTGTCTTCAAGGTATTTTGAGGAAAGCGCCTTGAACAAGGCGGAGATTGATTTTTCAGATTGCTTTTCTATTTGATAGTAAATCAAAAAGGAACAGGAAACCAAATTGACGCTAACATCGCTGATTCCTTCTTGAACAGACAAAAGGCTTTTGGCAAGAGAAGCCTGCCGGCTTGAAAGCGAGCCCTTGTTAAAAGCAACTCGAATTCTTCCCGGCAGAGAATGCTTTACAAAGAATTCCATTGAAAATTACGCGTTGGCGTTGGCCTGCTTTTCGGCCTGAGCGTCTTCAGCGTCTTCTTTGAGCGTTTCAAAATATTCTGTAGCGTCGTCCTTAAGTTGAAGTCCGGCGGCCACAACCTTTGCGCATCCCTTGCGGAAAGCGGGAGTTTTGGCAACAGCCACAACAGCGGCTCCAACAGCGGCGCCAATCAAGAAATCTTTCATTGTCATAAGTTCCTCCATAAAGAATTGTTATATTCATAATAATATTGAAACGCGATTTTTTCAATATTTTTTACAAAAGTTTTTGCTTTATTTGGCCTCTCTAATCCTTGTATGGATAAAGGTTACTCCAAAAAGGCAAAACTAATAAAATTTGCCTAAAACAATTATAATTAGCATTTGCAAATTTTGCAAGAAAAATATTTGTTTTTTTGGAAAAAAAAACAAGGGGAATCAGCGCGAATAAAGGCGGACTTTTTCCTTTTTGCCTCGAATTTCAGCCTCGTCAACAAAAAGCAAATTTTCTTTTTGAGGAAGCAAGTCAAAGACGCTTTGCGACAAAAGCAAGTCCTTTTGATAGAGCTTGCAAAGGCCTTCTATGCGGCTGGCAGTATTCACAGTGTCGCCAATCACAGTGTATTCCATTCGGCTTGCGGCGCCGATGTTTCCGGCAAGCACAGGCCCTGAATGCAAGCCTATTCCAAATTGAATTTGGGGAAATCCTTTTTGAGAGAAATTTCGGTTCATCAAAATCAATTCTTGCTTCATGTCCAAGGCGGCAAGAAAAGCGTCGTTGGCGTGAGTCTTTGTCGGAATAGGCGCTCCGAAAATCGCCATGACAGCGTCGCCGATGTATTTGTTTACAACTCCGCCATGGGAAGCCACGCATTTTTCAAGGCCAGTGAAATATTCATTTAAAAGGGCGACGACTTTTTCAGGAAGCATTTTTTCAGAAAGGCTTGTAAAGCCTCGAATGTCGCAAAACATTATCGTGGCGTCAACCATCTCTCCGCCAAGCGCAAGATTTCCGCTCAAAAGGTAGTCGCGCACTTGGGGCGCCACAACTTTTCCAAAAGTGTCCCGAATCAATTCCTTTTCCTTGAGGGATTTTGACATCGCGTTGAAGGAATCTCCCAATACGCCCATTTCATCGTTGGAACAAATCACGGCCCTTGCGTCGTAATTTCCTTTTTCGATTTGGTTTGCCTGGTCGCAAAGTTTTTTCAAGGGCTTTTGAAAATAACTTGAAATGAGCATCGTAAGCCCAATTCCGGCCGCAAGAGCCAAAGCGGCGAAAATAATGTCTGAATAGCTTTTTATTTGTATTGAAAATTTCCTTGTGAAGAAAATTCTTACTCCTAAAAAAACTGTTGGAAAAAAGGCGGCGGAAAAAAAATAAAATATGAAAACAGCCTTTATCGAAGAAAGGGAAATGCGCTCGGTGTCGGAAATATTTCCTTTTGGATACAAGTTTGGAAGGACAAGATTTCTGTTCAAAGTTTCAAGCGTAAAGTAAACGAATGTGAATGAAAACAAGGTTACAAAAAAATATGAAAAAGCGGCCGTGCACAACAAGAAAACTATGTCGTATCCAAAAGCGATTTTAAAATAAATCAAGAAGGCGACATTGAAAATGAAATTGCTGATCCATCCGCAGGTTCCTCTAAGGGCCAAGGCAAAGGGGCTGTGCACCAAAATTTTAATGTACTCCCTGTCGCTCATTTTATATTTACGGGTTCGCAATCCATATTGAGCGCAAAGAAATACAGGAAAGATATAGCAAAAAGCGCCCAGAAAAGTTATCACAACGGCATGCTGTGTCAAAAAATTTTCCCAATCGCAAACGGAATAGTTTTCGGGCATGGGAAAAACCGTAAGTTCCGTGGAAATTACGGCCAAAACATTTTCGAGCAAGCAAATTAAAATATAAAACGCAAGATGGTGCCTAAGGAAAAAAGATTTTGCCTTCATAAAGCCATTATAGCGCTTGCATAAGAAAAAAGCAAAATAAAACGCTAGGCCCTTGCAAACTCAGCGTAAAGCAAATCTATGCGGCCGGGAATAACATGGCTTTTTGAAAGTTTCCAGCCATGTCCTTCGACAAAAGCCAAGAATTGTTTTGAAGTCCATTCATGCGCGAATTTAATCCCGCCAAGAGAAAGAATTTTTTGCCAAAGATTTTTCTTTCCGTCTTCGCGGAAGATGAAGTTTGGCGCGATTAAAATTCCATCGTCCTTCAGAACGCGATTTATTTGCTCCATCGCTTTTTCCGGCTCCGGCATAATGTGGAGCGCGTTGGCGATTACAAGAAGGTCAAAGGATTTATCGGCATAGCTCAAGTCGGTCGCGTCGGCCACTTCAAAAGTCACGTTGGAAGGACAAGCGCCTTTTTTTGCGGCCTCAATCATATTGGGAGCGAAGTCGGTCGCCACAACGCTTTTAGCGCTGGAAGCGATATGTTTTGCGATCATTCCAGGGCCTGTCGCAAGTTCAAGAACATCCTTTCCGCTTGCGGCCGCGGAAATATTTTCATACAAGTAATCGTAAATATTTTTTTGGCTTTTCATCACGGCTTCGTAAACCGGCGCGAAAAAATTCCAAACAGTTTTTTCAGACATTTTTTACCTCTTATAAAAAAGGTTATCACTTGCTAACTTTTTGGTCAAGCATTTTACCAAAACAAAAAAGCGCGTTGCTTGATTTTTGATTTGTCGCTATACTTGCAAAAAAGGGAGACTAAAATGAAAAACTTTTTATTGGTTGGCCTTGGCGGAGCCTTTGGAGCGATTCTCAGATACGCGATAGGCCTTATTCCTGTCAACGAAAGATTTTCTTTTCCGATAAAGACTTTCGCGATAAACATAATCGGCTGTTTTATAATCGGTCTAATCGCGGCATTTTCGGCCCGCCAAAACGGCTTGAACGAAAAAACTATTTTATTGCTAAAGGCTGGCTTTTGCGGCGCCTTCACCACATTCTCGACCTTCGCGCTGGAAAGCGAAAGCCTGATTAAAAGCGGCAAAATCGGAATCGCGCTCGCCTACATTCTTCTAAGCGTTTGCGTCGGAATCCTTGCGGTTTTTGCCGCGGAAGCACTTGCCAAGAATAAATTTTATCTATTTTAAAAGTTCGTCCAAATATTCTTTTACGACTTTGCCGCGCTTTCTAGTAAAATCTTTTCCGCCCTTGTAATCAACGCCTGGCGCAAGCTTGGACAATTCATTTCCGCTTTGGCCAAGGCCGCTGCTTCCGCTTGTGCAAAGGGTAACTAATTTTTTTCCATTCCAGTTTTGACTTTCGACAAAAGTGTAAACGACTTTTGGAGCGTAAGCCCACCAAATCGGATAACAAAGAATCACAGTGTCGTAAGAAGAAATGTCAACATTTTTTTGAATCTCAGGACGCGCGTTTTTGTCGTTGCATTCTACAGTCGCGCGAGATTCTTTGTTTCGCCAGTTGAGGTCAGCCTTTGTGTACATTTTTTGGGGAATGATTTCCTGAATGTCAGCGCCAATAGCTGCGGCCGTTTCCTTCGCGAGTTTTTGAGTGTTTCCTGTAACGCTAAAATAAACCACAAGCGTTTTTGCGGAAATCGTCGCCATAACAAAAAAAGACATTAAAAAAGCCAAAATAATTTTTTTCATATTCAACACCTTAATAAAAAATCGCCTACAGAATACATTCATTCAAAAATAAATTCAACCGCCAATCATAACGCCAACGTTTCCGTGAAGCGCTATTCTAAGCAAGCCGCAAAGCGCAAGGTGAATCGGATAATAAAAATAGAAGAAATATTTCATTCCCTTAAAAGAGCCCCTCTGTCCGTTGTAATTCTTCAACAGGGGAATCGTGAGCGCGACCGCCATTTGCAAAAGGCCGTAAAGGGGATTTATGAAAATCGCGTAAACAAGAGCGTAAAAGCCAATCCATACAAGCATCCAAAGCATTTGCTTTTTAAAATTTCCACGGTTGCGGCCGTGATAAAGAATCACCAAAAGCGCGGGGCTTGACCAATCGCTCGGAAAAGCCAAGGCCGCCAAAAGAAAAACAAGAATTGTTTTTTGCCATGCCTTCAACTTCTGGGAATCCAAAAGCCAAAGGCCAACGACGCCCAAGAAGAGCGGCCAAATCACGCTTGTTTGATTGAAGCAGCTTGTCTTAAAGGGAACGAAGGAAATTCCAAAAGCGAAGTTGTAGGCAAAGTGTCCGACGATTGCAAACACAAAAAGCCGCGCCATATATTTTTTTACGTTTCGAGTGTGATGGTAGCCTTCAGCGATCATGTACCAAAAAATCGGAGCGGCGAGGCGGCCGATTATGTGGCAAAGAATTATCCACCAATCAGTGGGATAATTCGGATACACAACGCTTATCACATGGTCCAAGGTCATCGCGCAAATCGCGATTATTTTAAGCTGGTTTCCGCTAAGGCCTTTATTATTGTTTTCAAGCTCGTTCATTTTTTTCCTTTTTATTTTGATTCACTTTTAGAATTTGCGCAATAAAATAATAGAAGAAAAAG
>JAILDQ010000007.1 GCA_024689365.1 Treponema sp.
CGCTTGGATTTGCGGCGTTTCGGCGCAGGATTTTTCGGCTTGCGTCATCCAAATCTCGCAGCCGGTTGTTTCTTTTAGCCAAGCGTTTCCGCCAATGTGGTCGGCGTGGGCGTGGGTGCAAATCGCGGCCTTTACTTTTATCTTTCCAAAGACCCGCTCGCATTCTTCGCAAGCGCTTTTTATAAAGGCCTCGTCTTCGCCTGTGTCAATGAAATAAATTTCGGTCAAGCCGGAAGAAGACTTTTGGGCGGCAACGCCAATGTTTGTGGGTCCTGAAAAAACGTAAAGGCCTTTGGCCAATTCCTTCAAGGCCCCATTTTGGCATTTTATCTCCGCCAAAGTCATTCTCCGTCTTCGTTCAACTTCTTTTTGATTCTTTCAATCAAAACCGTGTCGCGAATCGCCAATCCGATTGCGGCCAAGGTCAAAAGGCCCATGACCGCGTAAAAGATTGGGCTTCCTGGATTTGTCTTGTAATCCTTAAAGGTTACATAGACAAGGAAGACGCAGAGCGCTCCGCATAAGTAACGGTTTGATTCCAAGCCTTTTTTTTGGGCTTCCAATTTTTGTGTTTCCGCGTCTCCCATAATTCCTACTTCGCTATTTCGATTTGAACAATTTTGTAGTTGTACTGAGTTTCGTTAATCGTGAAAGAGAATTCCTCTTCCGGTTTTCTGTCCAACAAGGCGTTTCCGCGAGGAGACATATAAGAAATGATTCCTTCGTCTGGATTTGATTCCCAAGGACCCATAATCGTGTATGTCTCGTTTTGGTTTGTGTCTTTGTTCAATATTGTGACTCTTGTTCCGAATGAAACAACGGCTGTAGACGCTGTTGTCGGGTCAAATACAACGGCGCGGTTAAGCTCTTCCTGCAATTTTGCGAGAGTGACGTTGAGGTAGTGCTGGTGCTCTTTTGCTGCCTTGTATTCGGCGTTTTCCTTCAAGTCTCCCTGGGCGCGAGCCTCTCCGATTTCCTTTGCGTTCGCCGGAATGTCCACTTTCTGAATCTGCTCGGCAAGGGCCTTCTTTTCTTCCAGCTTTGCGGCTGTGACAAGCATTCCCTTTGGAGCGGCGGCCTTTTCTTCCGTTGTGCGGAATTTGTAGTCCGGATATTTTTCCAAAATCTTGTTGCGGAGCGTTGTCTTTCTCTGGGGCGGCAAGTCGCGGATGTCGTCAACGAGCGTGTACATTTTTGTAACGATGTTTTCGTCTCCGCTTTGGAACATGTAATTTTGAAGGGCTTCCTTTTCAAACAAAAGAATCTCAGCCTGCTTTTCAATCTTCTTGTTTTCTGTTGTGTTTACGTGGCTGTTGATTTCGCGGAAACAAAGCTCGATTATGTTAAGCAATGCGATGAGCTGCTTTTCGTAAGAAACTCCGCTTTCCTTGTACCAGCCTTCTTCCTGGCAGTTTTCAAAGAGGAACAAAATCGCGGCCCTAAAGTCCTTGAAGTCTTCAAAGCAAAGGCTTGTGAATTTCTTGAGTTTATCCACGCCGCCTTGTTCGGCGACTTGGTCGAGCATTTCCTTTTTGAGAACAGTCGGGAAAAGCTTGAGATATTCGTCCTGCCAATCGGGCAAAAGCTTGATGTTTGCCAAGAAGTCCGCCTTGAGGCTTGTGTTCTTTGTGTCCTTAAGCTCGTCGTAAGTGACGCGCGGGTCGTCCAAATCTCCGTAGATTTGGGCGAATGTGTATTTGCAAGGATAGGCTCTTGCGGGAATCAAGCGTCCGATTCTCTGAACAGTCAAGTAGGCGGCAACAACTTGTGTCGTCGCTCGGGTGATTGTCTTGAGGAAGCCGGTGAAGTACTGGTACATGTCGCTGAACAAGTCGCTGTCTTTTTCCGTCGCGTCGTCGTTTACAAACTTCATGATGATGTCTATGCGGGCGAAGAAAAGCTTTTGGGCTTTGAATTCGTTGTTGTATTTTTCTTCGCTTGAAATCTCATGGTCGCGGACAATGTACTGGCTGATGTCGTTGGGGTTCACGCCAAATGTTGAGTCGCTTTCCAAAATCTTTTTGGCCGCGTTGTTCCAGCTTGTCCATTCCTTTGCTTCCAAAATTGAAGGAACCAATTCCGCCTTGATTCTCTTGAAGTCGCAGGAATTTCCAAAGCTCTTGATGATGGTCTTCAATGTTCCGGCCTTGTCTTCCTTTACCATTTTGACCAATTCTTCGCGCTGTTTTGTGGCCTTGAGAACCCAAATGTGGTCCTTCTTGAGAGGCGTCAAAGCGTTTACGGCCATCTTGAGAGACATTTCGTGAATGCCGCTCTTTTTTCCAAAGTTTATTGTAAGGTTGTCGTCCTTTGACTTTACGATTTTTCCTACGCCCCAAGAGCGGTGGAAAACAAAGCTCTTTACGTCAAATGCGATGTGCTTTTCAAAGTCGTTGATGGCTTCAAAAACGTTGCGGAAATTCTGGGTGAGGTCGCTTGAAACGATGTATTCGTCAAGGTTTGAGCGGCCGGCATACAAGCCCTTGTAGCATTCTACGATTTCGCGGCGGGCCCAAGAGTCTTTTGGGTCGATTTGCAAAATCAATTTGAGAATTTCAATGGCAATTTCCCATTTTTTATTGTCCTTGTACCAACCGTAAAGCTCTTGCATCAAAAGGGCGGACTTGTCTTCGCTGATTGACTTTGCGACCTTTCTTTGAACGGAAAGGAAGAAGTCGATTTCCTGCGGAATCAAGGCTGCCAACTTTGACCAAACTTCCTTGGCCGCGGCGATGTTCTTCAATGCAACAAAGCGGTGGAGGGCCTTTTTGTAGAAGCTGATGGCATTTTCAGTGTCGCCCTTTTCTTCGGCGTGCTCGGCCAAAGCCTTTGCCATCTCGGCCTCTTCAAAGTCGATCTTTACGATTCTTTCGTAAAGGGACCACATTTCCTCGTTCTTGTCTTCCTTGTAGCGTTCGGCCAAGGCTCGCAAGGCGAACTTGTTGTTTTCGTCGCTGGCCAAAACGCTTTTGCAAATGTAGATTACAATCGGCTCTTTTTTGTTCTTGTTGAAAATGTCAACGAGAGACACAAGCGCCGAGTTGTCCAAGGCGCCCTGCTTTATCGCCAACATTCCGGAAATGTAAAGGGCTGTGATGCTGTCTTTTGAGTGAGCCAAGTGCTCGTCGCAAACGTCACGGATTTCGCTGATGGCGTTTTCCTGAACCGCTTGGGCGACAATTTTTTCCAACTCTTCGATGCTGTTCTGCGTCACGTTGCTGATGGCGGCGCGTGTCCACGACTCTTCCTTTAATTGCTCTTGAACCTTCTTTACCAATTCTTCAGACATAGGATTCTCCTCATTTCACTTGATGTAAAGCTCATATATTTCAGTATCAAGAATTTTTATTCTTGTAATGATGTCGTTCATTTTGCTGACGTTTTCATTCGCAGCGACATAATAATCAATCAGCCAAAAGTAAAGGTTTATCAAACGCGGCGTAAGCAAGTCCCTTTGGCAAGACGGGTCTTTTATTTCCGTTTCCTTTGCGTAAATCTCTTGCTTCAGCCTTGCGATTTCCTGGGGGCGAAGCCTTCTCTTTACTGTGAACACTCCGTAAAGCTGGCCGTAGACTGGAAGCCATTCCATCAGCGCCGCGCCGGAATATCCTTTTTGACGAACATTCCTGATGAGGCACTGAATCAATTCAGAGTCCAAAAATTCCTGCTCGATTTTTTGCGGGTCTATGTAAAAGGCTTCCCTGAACAAAACCTTCGCCTGCTTTTCCTCTCCGCACAAGGCGTAGCAGTCGGCCATCTCGGCGATTATCGGCGACGAGTCCGGGCGGGCTTCATTCGCCTCGCCAAGGTAGTTTCTTGCGGTTTCGTAGGAACCGAGCTTTTTGTAGCAAAGGCCCAGCTTTCTAAGGATTTCCGCCTTTAAAATCGGATCCCTTTCGTCGGCCAACTGGTTGAAGCATGCGAGAGCCGAGGAGAAAACTCCGGTTTTCGCGGCGAAGAGGGTTCTGTCAAAAGTTTGCTCCTCGCGGTTTAGAAACTGCAAGAAATTTTTCCATTCGTTGCAGTAGGTTTGCCCCCGCTCAAAATTGTCGTTGGCGGCTTTTGCCCTTTCCATTACGTCAATCCAAAAATTGCAGCAATTTATCGCAAAGAGAATTTCCTGGTTTTCCAGTTCGTAGACAAGAGCGTTGTTCAGCAAAACTTTCGCCTCGCTGGGCTTTCCGCTTCTCAACAAACTGTATGCCTGCAAAATATTGTCTGACATATGATAAATTCAATTATAACGATTGGCGAACTTTAGTCAATAAAAAGCGTGAATTTTTTTTGAATTTTAAGGGCAAATATAATATGAATTTCTTCTTTTTTGTCAAGAGGTGGGCGCGGAAAAAAAATCATTTTTTCATAGAGCGTCAAATAAAAAAAACGCCCGCGAGAATCGCGGGCGTTTTTTCGGTCAGGAAACCAATCCTAGTCCAAGGCGTGTCCGGCTGAGCCGAGAACGTCTACGCACTTGTGCATGTACATTTTCTTGAGCTCTTCGCGGGCAGGCGTAAGATACTGGCGCGGGTCAAAGTCGCCCGGGTGCTCGGCAAGGTGGCGGCGGATGGCGGCTGTCATGGCCAAGCGTCCGTCAGAGTCGATGTTGATTTTGCAAACGGCTGACTTTGCGGCCTTGCGAAGCTGTTCCTCAGGAATTCCTACTGAGTCAGGGATTTTTCCGCCGAACTGCTCGATGATCTTTACGTATTCAACAGGAACTGAAGAAGATCCGTGCAATACGATCGGGAATCCAGGAAGCTTCTGCTCGATGGCTGACAAAACGTTAAAGGCCAACGGCGGAGGAATCAAAACTCCGTCGGCTGTTCTTGTGCACTGTTCAGGAGTGAATTTGCAGCGTCCGTGGCTTGTTCCGATAGAAATGGCGAGAGAGTCGCAGCCAGTCTTAGAGGTGAAGTCGATTACTTCCTCAGGCTTTGTGTACTTTGACTCTTCGGCTGAAACGTCGTCTTCAACGCCGCCAAGAACGCCAAGCTCGGCTTCTACTGTAACGTCGTATTTGTGGGCGTACTCAACAACCTTTTTTGTCATCGCGACGTTCTCGTCGTAGGGAAGGGCTGAGCCGTCGATCATGACTGAAGAAAATCCGTTGTCGATGCAGTCTTTGGCAACTTCAAAATTCGGACCGTGGTCAAGGTGAAGAACGATCGGAATGTCGCATCCCAACTCGTGGGCGTACTCAACGGCGCCGCGAGCCATGTTGCGGAGAATGTTTGCGTTGGCGTAAGCTCGGGCTCCCTTAGAAACCTGCAAGATGACCGGAGACTTAGCTTCTACGCAAGCCATAATGATAGCCTGCATCTGCTCCATGTTGTTGAAGTTGAACGCGGGAATGGCGTATCCGCCTTTAATTGCCTTGGCGAACATGTCGCGTGTGTTTACAAGGCCCAAATCTTTGTAGTTAACCATAAAAAAGCTCCTTAAGGATTTTATGGCAAATATTATAGAAAAAACGCGGAATTTGTTCAAGAGCGCGGGCCTTTATTTTGTTAGCCTACGGTAACTTTTTTCCTTGAACGATGTCTTTTATAGTAAAAATAATTCCTTGACAAGAAAAAAAATTATGTTATAATAGAGTGGTTGAAGTAAAAAAAACATTGGAAAAGTTTATGGCCTTAAATTTTAAAGACGTTGTGGAAGAAAAAGAAATCCCCGACGGATTTATAAAAGTAACCGATAGACCTATTCAAGGGCTTTCGTCCGAACAGAAGGCAATCCTCAACAGGCGTGGGAACGTTTTTTTTAACAACGGCGACATTGAGAGCGCCAGGCGAATATATTTGACCACTGGTTATTCCGACGGTTTGATTCGGGTGGGAGATGAATACGCAAAAAAAAAGCAGACGCTAAAGGCGCTTAAGATGTACACTCTTGCGCATAATACAAGCAGGGTCGAGCCGATTTACGAAAAAATCGCCGCGACTATAGGCAATCTTTTAAAGGACGATGAAAACGATCGGGAGACTTGAGCTAAGGCTTTAATCTTTTGGTTCGGAAGGAGTTAAAAATGAGCGTGACAGAAATGGAAAAAAATTCTTTTGAAGAGTACCCTGAAATCAAAACTGACGGAAGCAATTCCAAAAACAACGAAATCGCCGAACTTTCAAAGCGCGGCTACCAGCTTCTAAAAGAGGGAGACGTTGACGGCGCCAAGGCGGAATTCAAAAAGATTCTGGAAATAGAAAACAACAACAATTACGCTTTGGTTGGCTTGGGCGACAGCGAACGAAAGCTCAACCACTTCAACGACGCCATCGACTATTACACAAAGTGCCTTTCTTTTTATCCTGGAAACAATTACGCGCTTTTTGGCTTGGCGGACTGCTACAAGACCTTGAACCAATTCCACAAGGCGATTGACATTTGGGAACAGTATTTGGTGCACGACGACAGGAACATCACCGTTCTTACCCGCGTGGCCGACGCTTATAGAAAAATCCGCGACTTTAAGAAGAGCAAGCAGCTTTACCTTAAGGTTTTGGACATGGAAGAGAACAACCCTTACGCCTTGATTGGCTTGGGCCACTTGCACTATGACTTTAAGGAATACACGGACGCGCTTTTTTATTGGACAAAAATGCTCGAGCTTAACGAGGAGCAGGTTGACATTCGCGTTTTGACCAGCATCGGAAACTGCCACAGAAAGCTCAAGAGCTTTGAAAAAGGCGTTCCCTTCTTTGAAAGGGCCCTTTCCCTTGATTCCAAGAACTTTTACGCGCTTTTCGGTTTGGCGGATTGCTATCGCGGAATGAACCAGCAGTTCCGTTCAATTGAATATTGGAACAAGATTTTGGACATGGATCCAAACAACAAGGTCATTCTTACCCGCGCGGGCGACGCTTACCGCAATTCCGGCGATTACAAGACCGCGGAAGAATACTACAACAAGGCGATGAACATCGACTTTGACATTTACGCCGCTCTTGGCTTGGCCCTAATTTGCAAGGGCGAAGGCCGCTACGAGGAAAGCGTTGACCGTCTTAGCGCCTTGATTAGAAACGACCCCAAAAATTACCGCCTTTACATCGACTTGGCCGACAGCTACGTAAAGTTGAACCAAAAGAAAAAGGCTATAGAAACCCTTGAGTCTTTCCAAAAGTTTGGCATTAGAAGCCAAGCCGTAAACGACACCTTGGACCGCCTTAAGAAAAACCTTTGATGGATTTGATTCCCTTGTCCGCCTTGCTTGCGGACGAAATTTGCTCAAGCCTGGAATTGTCTCCGGCCTTTCGCGGAAAGCAAATTTTTAAATGGATTTCTCTTGGCGCAGAGTCTTTTGACCAAATGACAAATCTTCCAAAAGACTTGCGCTCTCTCTTGCAGGAAAAAGCCGTCTTGCGCTCGTCAAGCGTGAATCAAGTTTTTCGCGACAAAGACGGAACCGTAAAGCTTCAAATAAAAACCCATGACGGCCTTTTAATCGAAACTGTTTTGCTCACAGACATCGAAGGAAGAAAGACCGCCTGCGTTTCATGCCAGGCCGGTTGCGCCATGGCCTGCGCCTTTTGCCAAACAGGCCATTTGGGCTTTGCCCGCAATTTGACGGCCGCCGAAATCGTGGAGCAATTTTTGTTTTTGGAAAAGGAGTGCGGCGAGCTTCAAAACATTGTCTTTATGGGAATGGGCGAGCCGATGCTTAATTTGCCGGCGATAAGAAAAGCCATTGAGGTTTTGACCCACAAGGACGGCCGCGCTCTTGGAACAAAAAGAATCACGCTTTCAACTTGCGGCTTGGTGAAGGGCATTTACGATTTGGCCGACAATGGCCCGAAGATTCGCTTGGCCTTGAGCCTTACAACGGCCGACGAAGACTTGCGAAAAGAATTGATGCCTGTTTCAAAAACAAATCCTTTGCCTGAAGTGCGAAAGGCCATTGACTATTACGCCAAAAAATCCGGCCGCCGCGTGACTTTGGAAGCGGCCTTGCTCGCGGGAAAAAACACCGGTCCAGAAAGCGCCCGCCGCATGATAGACTTTGCGCGCGGCATCGACGTAAACATAAACCTCATTCCATGGAATCCTGTGGAAAGCCTTCCCTTTGAAGAGCCAAGCCGCCAAGAATGCGAGGCCTTTGTCCGCCAGCTTGAAGAGGCGGGCCTTAACGTAACCTTGCGCCGCCGGCGTGGAGCCGGCATTAACGGCGCTTGCGGCCAGTTGGGAAGCGCCAAATTTAATTAAAGGCGGCGCAAACTTCTTTCACGCCTTCCAGCAATTTTTTCATTCCTTCAAGCGTAGTCTTTGGCCCAAAGCTAAAGCGGACAGAGCTTTCCCTTTGAGATGCGGGAACTCCCATCGCTTCCAAAATCGGCCTTGACGCTTTTTTAGAAGAACAGGCGCTTCCTGTTGAAACGCAGATTCCCTTTGCGTCCAAGGCCCTTAGCATCACTTGTCCGGGAATTTTTTCAAAGCTTGCTTGAATGACCCAAGGCGAAAAGTCCTTTTGCTTTTCCTCCAAAGAGCGCGAGTCGGGAATTGTTTTGCAGCCCTTTATTTGAGTCAATTCCTTAATAAAATCCCAAGCCCATTTTTTTTGATTTTCCAAGCGCTCGTTTTCCTGGCCGGGGATAAAGGCGTGGCGCTCAAGGCATTCGGAAAAGGCGATGGCTCCGAACAAGTTTTCGGTGCCGCTTCTGATTCCGCTTTCTTGGCCGCCGCCGCGCAAAAATATTTCCTCTTCTTTTTTTAGGTAAAGAATTCCTATTCCGCGAGGTCCGCAAATTTTGTGCGCGCTAAAGGCGGCGGAGTCCACGCCTTCCAAGCCCAAAAAGTCAATCGGAATTTTTCCCAAGGCTTGAACGCAGTCAACGTGAAAGCGGGGCTTTCTTTTTCCCGCGTACTTTTGGACCAAGGCTTGCGCGATTTCCTTTATCGGTTGAATCGCGCCGGTTTCGTTGTTTACCGCCATTACGGAAACGAACAAAGTTTTTTCGTCAACGCTGTCCAAAACCGCTTGGCTTGTCACAAAGCCGTTTTTGTCAGAAGGAATCAAGCGGGTTTCTATTGAGCATTTTTTTAATTCTTCCGCCATTTCCCGCAAGGCAGGATGCTCGATTGAGCTTACTGCTATGTTTCCTTTTTCGGGGCGATTTAAAATCGACAAAAGGGGAATGTGGTCGCTTTCTGTTCCGCCGGAAGTGAAGTATATTTGCGAACTTTTTGCGCCTAAAATTTTCGCGCATTTTTCTCGGCTTTCTTCCAAAACTTTTTTCGCTTCCTTTCCAGCCGAGTGGAGGCTTGACGGGTTTCCCCATGCGTCCAGGGATTTTTTCAGCGCGGCTTCCAAAATGTCTTGGTCTGGAATCGCTGTCGCGGCCCAGTCAAAGTAAAGTTCAGGATTTACAGGCATTTTAAAATGTCCTTGTCGTTTGCTTCTGTAATGACGGTGTCGCAAAGGCCGCGCTGCAAAATCACGCGAATCTTTTTTGACGAATTCTTTTTGTCGCGCCGCATCGCTTCAAGAATTTTTTTTGCGCCGTCTTCTGGATGAAAATATTTTGGAGCGGCTTTTGTTTCCCAGCCAAAGTAGGCCAAGAGTTCCGTCACTTCTTCCTTGTATTCCTTTGAACAAAGTCCAAGCCGTTCGCTTAGTTCCAGCGCCCTGCTGATTCCCCAAGCAACCGCGTCTCCGTGAGCCACTTTTCCAAGGCCTGCGCAAGTTTCCAAGGCATGGCCAAAAGTATGGCCGAGGTTAAGCTGCATCCTTATGTTTTTTTCGGTCATGTCTTTTTGAACGACGCGCGCTTTTGCCTCTACGCAAGCTTGAATCATTTTGAATGCGAACGCCTTTTCGCGCTCCTTTATTTTTTCCTTGTTCTTTTTTATTTGATTGTACATCGCCTTGTCGTAAAGCAAGGCGGTCTTTAGCGCTTCGGCGAAGCCAGATCGGTATTGGCTCGCGCTAAGGCTTTGGACAAATTCAGGATAAACAAAAAGCTTTCTTGCGGGGAAGAAGGCTCCAATCATGTTTTTGTAGTCTTCAAAATCGCAGCCGCTTTTTCCGCCGACCGCCGCGTCAACCATCGCCAATAAAGTCGTGGGAACAAATTCGCAAACCGCGCCCCTCTTGTAAATGGCCGCCGCGAAAGCCGCCATGTCCGTTATGACGCCGCCGCCAATCGCGCAAAAAACGTCCTTTCTTGTGAAGGAGCGGTCGAGCGCGGCTTGGACAATTTGCAAGACGCTTTTGATTGTCTTGTATTTTTCGCCAGCCTTGATGACGATTAGGGCGGAGCCTTTCGCGCAGCCGCTTCCGTCATAGCAGGCGGCCTTGCCTTCTTGCGCTCCAAAAAGGCTTGTGAAATTTTTTAGTTGGGGCAGGGCGGCCACGTTTGTGTCGGTCACAAAGAGCCTTCTCTGTTCTAAAAGGCGTTCCGGAGATTCGCTTGAAAAGAAAAGTTTTTTCAAGTCGATTTTATCTTGGTAAAAATAAATTTCGCTTTTTTCAGTCGCGATGAATTGCTTTTGGTAATTCAATGTAAAGAGATTTTTTTGCATGATGAAAGATTTTAGCGCATTTAAAAGCCTTTTTCTAGCGCCATTTTCGCGGCCTCAAAAGCCTTTTAATATTTTCCGGCTTCCATCGCTTCGAGCGTTTTGATTTCTTCGACGACCCTTTCAAGCTCGCGGTTTAGAATTTTCTTGTAGTCCAATTCAGCCGATGCGATGCGGGCGTTTTCGTCTTCCCAATTTTGCAAGTCGGTCAAATGCAAAAAGCGGAATTTTGTTTCGCTGGCTTTTTCCGACCAAAGGCGGGCTTCGCGCCAATAATAAAGGCCGGCTTCGTAGCAGCTTTTCGCCTTGTTCAAGTTTGAAAGGTATTCTTCTTTCCACGGCGCGTCGTAAAAGCAAATCGCCCTCTTGTCGTAAACTCGGGCCAAGCGCATGTGCTGTTCAATCAGCTTCAAGTTCAAGTGCATTTGGAAAAGGTTCCTGTATTTTTCCCATTCCTCTTTTGTTTGAATCTTCGCCTTGGCGTAAAGGGGATTGGCAAAATCGGCGCGGACGGCTTGCTCAAGCCAATAAATGTTTTCCATGCAGTCGTCGGGATATTGCTGGTAGTGAACGTGGTAAAGCTTGTAAAAGTCTTCCTTGTATTTTACCATGTAGGAAAAGGCGGGAAGGGCGGCCGCAAGCGCGAGTGAGAAAAACAAAATTATTTTCGCGAATTTTTTCACGAATTTATTATCGGAAGAATCTCCTTCCAGATTAAATCTGAAATTTTTTCTTTTGGAAGGGTCGCGTCGATTTCCACGATTTTCATCTCGTTGTATGCTGTTTTTTTGTATTGTTCAATTATGTTACGGTAACGGATGGCGGTATTATTCAGGAAATTTTCGTTTTCGTAAATCTCCTTGTCCTCTCCGCGCTTTTCCACTCGTTCGAGGGATTTTTTTGCCGAAATGTCAAAGAAGAACAAGAGTTCAGGCAAAGGAAATGAGCTGTTAAGCATTTTTGGCAAACTTTCGCCGCAGGTCACCCCTTGGTAAGCCAGGTTTGAAAACAAGTATCTATCCGATACAACTGTCAAGCCGTTTTGTGTTTGGTCAACAATTCCGTCCTTGCCCCAAAGGTGCTCCGCTCGGTCGGCGGCAAATAGATAGGCGGCGGTTTGCGGGCTTACGCTTTGGCTTCCGCTTAGAATTTGGCGCAAGAATTTTCCGGTGGCTTTGTCTGTGGGCTCCGCTGTAAAAAAGATTTTTTGGCTTTCTGGCCTGGCTTGGAGCAGCTTGATTTGGGTGGAGGTTCCCGCTCCGTCAATTCCTTCAAAAACAACGAATTTTCTTAAAACCATCGTAACTTATCCTGAAAATAAAGCGTTTTTTTTATGTTTCTACAATATAGGGCTAAAAAGTCTTAGTCAAAATACCGACAATATATAAGGTATACTATAATGCAAAATTTTGCAATGACGCGCCTGTTATTTTCGCGCTTGAAGGATTGATTTTTTAATGAAATTCAAGTCGCGCTACATAAAAATTGGCATCTGCATTTTCATTTTTCTCTTTCTCTTGGCCGTTTCCAACAGGATTTTGCTGCCCGTTTACAACAGGGTAGGAACGCAAATCCAAAAAACAATGGAATCGATTCAGACCGGCCTTATAAAAAAGAGCGGCCTTTCAATTTCCTACAAGTCATTGTCTCCTTCGATTTTGTCCGGAATAAACGTGAACGGAATTGTTTTGCGCGACGCCCAAAGCGGAGAAGAAGTCGCGACAATAAGCCGCCTTTCCTTGGGCTATTCCCTCAAGGCCCTTGTTTCCAAAGACGTAAAGGACAGCCTGCAAAATCTTGTTTTGCGCGACGTTGACATTTCCGTGCTTCGCGGAAAAAACGATTATTGGCTTTCGGCCCTTTTGGAAAAAGGAACTGAGTCAAACGAGCAAAGCGAGCCGGTGAAATTGAACGGCGATTTTTTAAAGGCCTATTTTGAAGGCTTGAACCTTGACGACGTTAAAATCAATCTTTCGTCCGACTTGAAAATCTACCGCCTACGCTTGTTTTACAAGGACCAAGACGTTTCTTGCGAAGCGAATGTTTCAAAGGCTTTTTTGAGCGCCAACGGACCGAACAAAATCGACGCTTCTGTTTTTGGCTCTTTTGACGCTTCCGTTTACGGCAAAAAAGTCGCGGGCTCACTTGACTTCTCTTCCGTGATTCCAAGAGGAATAAACGGCAGTTCCGCTGTCTTGCGCTTTTCAGACATGAGCGTCGGAGACTACCGCGTTCGCTACATCGGTTTTTTGGCGGAATACAAAAGCAAAAGGTTCGCCCTCAAAATGCTTCCGAGCGTAAGGAACGTTTACTTTGAGTCGGCCGTTGACTTTGCTAGCGGAGACGTGAACGCAAGCCTTTTCGCTGACGGCTTTAATTTGGGGAATTTGGCTCAAACCGAGCGCGGCGACAAAATCACTCAGAGCCTTTTTGCCTTAAACTTTTCGTTGAACGCGGTGGCCCGCTATAATTTCAAGAGCGGCTTGTTTGACTATACTTCTTCCGGCGACATTTACGTTCCGGGCGTTGTAATTCC
>JAILDQ010000045.1 GCA_024689365.1 Treponema sp.
GCCGAAGCCAAAAGAATGCTTTGGAAAACGCCGAACAACATCATCGCCACGCAACCCTTGGCCGACGGAGTTATCGCCGACATCGACAGTTGCGAAAAAATGATCAAGTATTTCATTTCAAAAATTATTCCCAAACACAGATTTTTCACTTCGACAAGAATGAAAATCGGAATCCCGTCTTGCATCACGGAAGTTGAAAAAAGAGCGGTAATCGAAGCGGCCTTGAAATCAGGCGCTCGCGAGGTTGAAGTAATTCCGGAAAGCCTTGCCGCCGCCATCGGCGCGAAGATTCCAATCCACGAGCCGGCCGGCCATATGGTTTGCGACATCGGCGGCGGAACAGCTGAAATCTCTGTAATTTCATTGGGCGGCATGGTAATCACATCCTCAATTCGCGTCGGCGGAAATAAATTTGACGAAGCGATTGTAAAGCACATTCAGCAAAAATTTGGACTTACAATCGGACAGCAAACTGCTGAACGCCTTAAGATTGAAATCGGAAACGCTTCAAGCGACCGCAACATTGAAAAGATGGAAATCAAGGGCGCCGACTCCAACAACGGTTTGCCCCGCCGCCTTGAAATCGACAGCGTAGAAGTTCGCGAAGCCTTAAAGGAACCGGTGAACAGAATCGTTGAAGAAATCAAGACAACGCTTGGACATACCCCGCCAGAATTGGCGGCCGACATCATCGAACGCGGAA
The DNA here is from genome assembly GCA_024689365.1 of Treponema sp. GTDB lineage: Bacteria > Spirochaetota > Spirochaetia > Treponematales > Treponemataceae > Treponema_D. The sequence continues at coordinate 704 of JAILDQ010000045.1, forward strand.
TTGTAATGACAGGCGGCGGCTCAATGCTCAAGGGCTTGCCAAAACTCATTTCAAAGGAAACCAACGTTCCTGTAATTTTGGTTGAAAAACCGTTGGAATGCGTAGCGCTCGGCGCTGGCGAAGCGTTTGAATTGTTCAAGGATATGTCAACAGACAGATCGATTTACGATAATTTGAACGTATAAAAAATGCAAAAAAAGCCCTTTTTCATTTTGCATTTCGCGGAATTTCTTCTCGCCTTTTTGCTGATTTTGTCCAGCGCGATGATGTCTTTTTCCTCCGGCGGATTCATACTGAACTTCAAGCAAATCGGCTTTAACGTTTTTTCCGCGGCGCAAAACGGAATCAACGTTGTCACAAGTTCCATAAAAAATTCATTTAACGCTGTTAAGGAACTTGCTGAATTAAGAAAGCAGTACGACATTTTGACTGAAAAGCTCAAAGACTACGAGTACATGCAAAGAACAAATTCCGACATACGAAAGGAAAACGCGCGTCTAAAAGAACAGTTGGATTTCGCGCAAAGCCTCGCCGTAAAAAATTATCCCGCAAACATCATATCGCGCGGCGCTGACAATTTGTATTCTACCATTGTGCTGAATAAGGGCTCGAGAAACGGCGTTAGAAAAAACATGCCGGTAATCGCGATTCAAAACGGCAGCATCGGAATTGTAGGAAAGGTAATTACAGTTGGATACACAACCGCTCAAGTAATGCCGGTCTTTGACTACGACTGCGCGATTTCCGCCCGCGTGCAAAACACTAGGGACATCGGCCTTGTGACAGGAAACGGTTCAGACTCGCTTCCTCTAAAAATGGGCTACATAAAAAAAAGGGTAATCGACACCTTGCACTTTGGAGACGTAATCGTAACCAGCGGCGAAAATGAAAATTATCCGGCAGACATTCCAATCGGCACAATCTCTCACATTAAGGTTTTGGACTACGACACATCCCTTGCAATCGAGCTTGAGCCGATAATCGATTTTTCGCGCCTTGAACATGTTTTGATAATTGACCAAAAATCTCCCAATGACAATTTGGCGGAAAAAGAAGGTGAGGAGAAAAAATGATAAAATCCTATCTTTCAAGTTTTATTATTTTGCTCGTTTTTGTTTTGATCGAAACCGCCTTGCTTTCAAACATTTTTTTCTTGCCTGCAATTCCTGATTTTCTTTTAATATGCGTTTTGTATTTTTCAATTAGAAATGGAAAAGTCGCGGGAGAATTGACGGGCTTTGTTTCCGGCCTTTTGCTTGACTTTTTAAGCGGAAGCCCTTTTGGCCTAAATTGCTTGGTCAGAACCATAATCGGTTTTCTTGGCGGCTTCTTCCACCGAATGATGAATTACGAAAGTTTCTTTGTCAACATTATCACAGGATTTTTCGCGACCATCATAAAGGCTCTTATCATTCACTTCATTTCTTTGCTCTTCCCGAATTACGTGAATTCCTATCACATTTTTTCTTCGGTGTTCGCGCTTGAATTGGGGATGAACACATTCTTGTGCCCCCTTGTCATTAAGCTGTTGAGAAGCTTTGACTCATTCATCGTTCCGCCAAGAAGAGGAATTGATTGATGGCAAGAAGCAAGTCCCTTGTTGTTTTTGTATTTTTTATATTGGTCGCTTCTGTCTGCGCCATTTACACGCTTCGCTTGTTCAACATGCAAGTGGTTCACGGCGAGGTTTACAGAAGGGCTTCAAAAGTCGTTTCAACAAGGAACACTGTCATCACAGCCCAGCGCGGAGAAATCTTCGACAGAAACAACAACGCGGCAATGGTAATCAACACGGACTCTTTCGCGGTGGAAATAATTCCTGGCGAAATACCGACGGATTATTACGACACTGTCATAGCGAAACTTGCTGATTTTCTTTCCGTTAAAAAAAGCGAAATCGACGCGATGATTCCCGCAAACTCGCGCCGCTCTTTTAACAAAATAACGATTAAAACAAACGTGCCTTTTAAGACAATTTCAGACATTGCCGAAAACATAAACGATTTGCCGGGCGTCACTTGGATTTCAAAGCCAATGAGAAACTACATTGAAACCGGCTCCTTCTCGCACATACTCGGATACGTCGGCGACATCACGCGAGAAGAATACGCCCTTATGTACAACCAAGGATATTCGCGCGCGAGCGTTGTAGGAAAGACAGGAATTGAGCGCCAATACGACGCGCTTTTGCAAGGCAAAGACGGAGTGGAGCAGCGCACTGTCGACGTTCGCGGCCGCATTCTTTCTGAAGCTCCAAAAATCATTCCTCCCGCTTCCGGAAAAAAATTGGTTTTGACAATCGACACCGACATTCAAACTTTGGCGGAAAAAGCCTTGGGAAAAAGAATCGGCGCCATGGTTGTCCTAAAGCCGTCGACGGGCGAAGTGCTCGCGCTGGTTTCATATCCTTATTACGATTCCAATTTGTTCAACTCTGAAAACGCCGCGGCTGAATACGCAAAGCTTACCGAAGACGAGCGCAATCCTCTTTTGAACAGGGCGGTCAACGCGCAATATCCTCCAGCCTCAACATTTAAAATCGTCATGGCCGCGGCAGTATTAAACGAAAAGGCTTTTCCAAGCCATGAAAAAATCGAATGCAAGGGAGAAGTTGAATACGGCGGCCGCGTCTACCACTGTTGGGTTTTAAGGCCGGGACACGGCCCCCTCGACTTAAAAAACGCGCTTGCAAAATCTTGCGACATTTACTTTTGGCAAGTTGGCCGTGAAAATTTGGGCATTCAAAAAATCACTCAATACGCGCGTCTTTTTGGTTACGGAAAAAGCGCTCAAATTGATTTGCCCAGCCAATCAAAGGGCTTTGTTCCTTCACCAGAATGGAAAGAAAGGCGCTATCACGAACGTTGGCTTGGCGGCGACACAATGGCGGTTTCAATCGGACAAGGCTACACAACGGCGACGCCGCTGCAAGTCGCAAACGTAATGGCTATGGTTTCAAATTCCGGAACAGTTTACAAGCCGCATCTTTTAAAAGAGGTTAGGGACCCGGTAAGCGACGAAGTGATTGAAGAAGTGAAGCCAGAGGTGCTTTTTTCAAGCGACATCGAGCCTGGCATTTGGAAAGAAATACAAGACGACTTGCGTTGGACAGTAACCGACGGTTCAGCAAAGCATTCGCTCTTTAACAAGGTTGTAAAAATCGCAGCCAAAACAGGAACGGCGGAAGTTACCGGCTACAAGGACAGCTGGCACTCATGGCTTTTGGCATACGCGCCATGGGACGGGCCTGTAGAAGACAGGGTAGTGATAGCCACAATCGTAGAGGCCGCCAACACTTGGTCATGGTGGGCGCCATACGCCACAAATATAACCATGCAAGGAATCTTTGCAAAGCAAACTTACGAAGAAGCGGTTGAAGCTTTGGGCTGGCAATACTTAGTCACAAGAACAAACCAATCGTCAAACGATTCAAGAGAGTAGGGCAAGGGATGAAGATAAAAATATTTAAACTTATAGATTGGATTATGCTTCTCTGCGTTTTGCTTTTGACCACAGCGGGAATCTTGTTCATTTACTCGAGCGCGATAAACCAGCAAGGCCAATTGGTTACAAGCGAATACGCCAAGCAAATCATTTGGGCGACAATGGGATTGGCTCTAATGATAGGCGCCGCCATTTACGACTACAGAAATTTTGAGCGCTACATAGTCATTTTGTTCGGCGCCTTGATTTTTCTTTTGATCTTGACAAGAATATTTGGAAAAACCATAAACGGCGCAAAAAGCTGGCTTGGCGTAGGCTCTTTTGGAATCCAGCCTTCGGAATTTGGAAAAATCATTTACATACTTTTTATGGCTTGGTATTTTCACAAGACAGAAGAATGGAACGAGCGAAAAAGGTTTTTCGCGGCCCTAGGCTTGATGCTCTTTACAATGGGCTTGATTTTAATTCAGCCTGACTTGGGAACTGCCAGCGTCTACATTCCCATTTTCTTTTTCATGTGCTTTGCAGCCGGCGTTCCAATCCGCTACATACTCTTTGTTTTGACCTTTGGAATGCTCACGGTTTTCATCGCAATCCTTCCCGTTTGGCAAGACCAAATCGCGCGCCACACTTACGCGATTCTAAGCATTTTGACCGTTAAAAAAATTCGCGTCTTGTTTACAATCGGCTTTGGCGCCATAACTTTGATTGGGCTTTTAGGAAAGCTTTTCTTTAAGCACAACAAATACTATTATTGGATTACCTTTGCAAGCGCGATTATTTTTGGAAGCCTCGTTTGCTCCTTGGCCGTCACAAAGGTTTTAAAGCCCTATCAGATTCAACGCCTCATAATCTTCCTTGACCCATACACAGACAAACAAGGTTCCGGCTGGAACATCATTCAATCCAAAACCGCAATTGGAGCCGGCGGCCTTATCGGAAAAGGATTTTTGCGCGGAACCCAAAGCCATTTGCGCTTTTTGCCAGAACAATCCACCGACTTCATTTTCAGCATTCTGTCAGAAGAAGCCGGCTTTTTGGGCGGACTTGCGGTATTCATTTTATACTTTGTGTTGATGTCCAGAATGATTTTAATCATCAGGCGAACGACCAACCATTACGGCTATTACATCGCGTCCGGCATTTTAGGACTTTTCTTTTTCCACTTTATGGTAAACGTCGGAATGGTAATGGGCATAATGCCTATTACAGG
>JAILDQ010000056.1 GCA_024689365.1 Treponema sp.
CCAAAGGCTTTGACCGACAAGGTTGAGGCGATTTTGCAAAGAGGAACTTTTTAAAAATGTTGAAGCTTTCCTTTAGAAAACTTTTATTTTTATTCCTTTTTATTCTTTCGTTTCCGGCGGCCGCCCAGCCAAGCTTGCAGGAAATTTCTTCATTGCTGGCAAAAAGCCAAGTGACTCGCGGCCAATTTATATTGGAAAGAAAATCTTCCTCCTCTAAGCGGGCGCTCAAGTCAAACGGCGAATTTGTCATTTCCTCTGAAAATGGAATTATTTGGAAAACCCTAAAGCCAATCAAGTCCGTTCAAGTCGCGGCCAAGGATTTTTCTTTGACTGAATCCGCAAGCGGAAAGCGGGTGAAAATCGACGGAAGCAAAAATCCCGTTTATTTGCAAATGGCCCTTTTGACAAGCGCCCTATGGACTGGCGATTTGAAAGCGGTGGAGGGGGCCGCCGACATAAAGTTTCTTTGCGGAGAAGGTGATTGGCAATTGGAGCTTTTCCCAAAAGACCAGGCGATTCAAATGGCGCTGGAAAAAATCATCGTCAGCGGAACATATTCAGAGGGCCAGGCTGTCGCGACGGAAATGCAAATGAAATTGAAGGGCGGAAACAGCGCCTCTTACCATATGAGCGGTCACCTTTTGGGCGGCCAATTGTCCGACGAAGAGCGAAAATATTTTGACTAAGGCGGCCCCCTTTTTGGGCTTGCAAAATGCCTGCGCGCAACAAATTTATTCTGTTGCTCAAAAGTTCTGTAAAAAACAAAACAAAATGATAGAAAATCCCTAAAAATAATACAAAATGACTATATCTTTTTTTTAATAATGGCTCAATAATAATAGTTGCGGTATCGATACCGCAAACCTCAAAAAAATATAGGAGAACCATTATGAAGAAGGTATTCTTAACAGCTGCCGTAGCCTTGTTGGCCACGTCTCTTTTTGCCGCAAAACCAATCAAGGTTGGAATCATCAACAATGACCCCAACGAATCAGGCTATCGCACGGCCAATGACCGCGATATGAAAGCCACATTCACAAAGAAGAACGGCTACAAGGCGTATTTCGCTTACAGCCTCAAGAACGACGAGCAGATTGCCGCCGCCAAAAAGTTCATTCAGGACGAAGTTGACTACTTGCTCATCAGCGCTGCTGGAACTTCTGGTTGGAACAACGTTCTTAAAGATGCTCAGGACGCCGGCGTTCGCGTAATTTTGTTCGACCGCACAATCGACGCTTCGCCAAGCCTTTATGAAGCTTCAATCGTTTCTGACATGGCTCAGGAAGGCGAAACAGCCGTTACTTGGCTCGCTTCTCAGAACTTGCCAAAGTATGACATCATCCACCTCCAGGGCGTTATGGGCTCAGCCGCTCAGATTGGACGCACAGGCGCTTTGGACAAGAAAGTTAAGGCCGAAAAGAACTGGAACTTGGTAACACAGCAGACAGCTTCTTGGAATGCCGAAACAGCCCAGCAAATTGTTCAGGCTGTTATCGACTCTGGAAAGAAGTTCAACGTAATCTATGCTGAGAACGACGATATGGCTAAGGGCGCTGTTGCGGCTTTGGACAAGGCCAACATCAGCCACGGAGTTGGAAAAGACGTTATCATCATGGGCTTTGACTGCAACAAGTGGGCTTTGGAAGAATTGCTCGCCAAGAGATGGAACTATGACGGCCAGTGCAACCCCTTCCAGGCTTCTTACATCGACCAGATCATCAAGTCAGGAAAGGCTCCTGCCCAGAAGACTGTTATCATGACAGAAAAGGGCTTCGACGCCTCTAAGATCACAAAGGCCGACGTAAACAAGTACGGCATCTAATTTAGGTTAGACTCGCTCCCACAGGTTCATTCTGTGGGAGTTTTTTTTTCTACAAATCATTGACGCGCCTTTCTTGGCGCTGGAGGAAGAATCCATGCAAGAAAATTCAGTATTGGAAATGCGCGGAATTTATAAAAGCTTTCCGGGCGTAAAGGCTCTGCAAAACATCGATTTTACTTTGCGGCAGGGCGAAATACACGCTCTTATGGGCGAAAACGGCGCCGGCAAGTCCACTTTGATTAAGGTTTTGACTGGCGTTTACACCAAAGACGAAGGAACAGTTTTTGTCAAAGGCTACAACAAGGCCTTGAATATCCGTTCGCCGCAAGATGCCCAAAACTTTGGCATCAGCACTGTATATCAGGAAATCACTCTCTGCAACAATTTGACTGTTGCGGAAAATCTATATATCGGAAGAACAAAAGGCGCTTTCACTAATTGGAAGAAGATGAACGAAGGCGCGGCGAAAATCTTAAAGGAGCTTGA
>JAILDQ010000148.1 GCA_024689365.1 Treponema sp.
TTTTGTTGGAACTTTGGAAACCTGGCGATTATACGAATATTGAATTCCATCAACGAAATCGCCGCGGGAATTTATTCCTTGATTTTTGGAATCGAAGTCCTCGCGGTGGTAATCATAGGTTCGCTTGGAAACGCAACTTTAACTCTTGCCTCTGAAGCGGTTGGAAAAAGCGATTTAAAGCAGTACAAGGGAATGTGCTATTGCGCCTATTCGATTTGTTTTGTAATTTCGATAATAATGCTTTCCGCGGCCCTTTTATTCCCTGGCCCGATAATTTCAGTTTTCACAAAAGACCAATCCATAATTTCAAGCTCTGCTTTGTTCTTGATTTTGATTTCGGCAAACCTTTTCACAAAGTCGGGAAACATCATCGTTGGAAACGGAATTCGCGGAAGCGGCGACACAAAGTGGATGTTCTTCACCCAAATCTTTGGAACGATTTTTGTAATCGCCTGCGCCTGCCTCTTTGTTTATGTCTTTAATTTTGGAATCACAGGAGTTTTCCTTGCCGTTCTTGCCGACGAAGCCGTTCGCTGTTTTATAAATTTATTCAAGTACATAAGGATTTGCAAAAACTCTGAATTGTTCTAAAATAAAAATAAATTTTATTGCGAGGTGAAAGGAATTTGAACTACAATGACAAGCCGTTAAAAATTTTTTTCAGTTACTACAAGCCGCACTTAAATCTTTTTATCGCCGACATGATATGCGCTTTTTTCATCGCCGTGATTGACGTAAGCTTTCCAATCGTCACCCGCTATTTGCTGAACACCCTGATTCCTCAAGGCGCGATGCGGCTATTTTTTTGCATGATCGCCTTTATGCTTGGAGCCTACTGCATCCGTTGGGTTTGCGTTTGGTTCGTAAATTATTGGGGCCATTATTTTGGCGTCAGCGTTGAGACAGACATGCGCCGCGATATTTTTTCAAAGCTAGAGGAACAGAGTTTTTCTTTTTTTGACACGCACCTTACGGGCCGTTTGATGAGCCGCGTCACAACCGATCTTTTTGAAATCACAGAACTATCCCACCACGGGCCGGAAGACGTAATGACTTCTGTTCTTACGCTTTTGGGAAGTTTTGTTCTTCTCCTAAGAATTCGCTGGGAACTCGCCATCGTTGTCTTTGTATTCTTGCCGCTAATTCTTTTCATTACAATAAAAAACCGCAAAAAACTTTCTGACAGTTCAAGAAAGGTAAAGGACAAAACCGCAATCATAAACGGCGCCCTGGAAAATTCCCTTACCGGAATCAGAGTCACCCAAGGCTTTACTGCCGAAGAGCTTGAAATAAAAAAATTCGCGCAAAGCAACGACACTTACAAGCAAAGCAAAAAAGAATTTTACAAAGTGATGTCCACCTTTCACGCCAACGTGGATTTTTTCATGGCCTTGCTTTCGCTTTTGGTCGTGGCCTTGGGCGGTTATTTCATCATGCAGAGCAAAATGACCTTGCCTGATTTAATTGCGGCAAACCTTTTTGTGGCAACCTTCACCAATCCAGTAAGAAAGCTTGTCAATTTTAACGTTGAACAGTTTTCTACAGGAATGGCGGGCTTTAACAGATTCCTCGAAATAATGAGAACCGACACTTCGATAAAAGAAGCGGACGACGCAGTTGAACTTTTGAGCGCCCGCGGAAACATCAGCTTCAAAAACGTAAACTTTTCTTATAACCAAAAGACAAGCGTTTTGGAAAACATCAACCTAGAAATCAAGGCTGGCGAACACTTTGCTTTTGTCGGAGAAAGCGGCGGCGGAAAAACAACTATTTGCAATTTGATTCCCCGATTTTACGAAGTCACAAGCGGTTCAATTTTGCTTGACGGGATCGAATTAAAGAAAATCAAGCTTGAAAACTTGCGCCGGCAAATCGGAGTGGTTCAGCAAGACGTGTTCTTGTTTGCGGGAACGATAAAAGAAAACATCGCTTACGGAAAGCCGAACGCCACTGACCAAGAAATAATCACCGCCGCAAAACGCGCCGAGATTCACGAAGATATTTTAAAAATGCCCGACGGCTACGACACCCTTGTTGGAGAACGCGGCCTAAAACTTTCTGGCGGACAAAAACAAAGGGTTTCAATCGCGCGCTGTTTCCTAAAGAATCCGCCGATTTTAATTCTTGACGAAGCCACAAGCGCCTTGGACACGGCCACTGAATTGAAAATACAAAACGCCTTTGACGAACTTTCAAAAGGAAGGACAACCCTTGTAATCGCGCACAGGCTTTCGACAATAAAGAACGCGGACAAAATCGCGGTTGTGGAAGGAAAGAACATAACCGAATGCGGAAGCCACCAAGAGCTGCTCGCTCTAGGAAAAAAATACGCGGCCTTGTGGAACAGCCAAACAATGTAATTTAAAAACAAAAAAGCCAGACCGCCAAAACGTTCCGGCTTTTTTGCGCGCCTGGTCTTTTACAGCAAAGACTTAACGCATTCCTCGACCTTGCTCATGTCAGCGGTCGGCTCAAACCTTGCCACTACATTGCCGTTTCGGTCAACGATAAACTTTGTGAAGTTCCATTTGATGTCGGGCTTTTTGGCCCAATCAGGATCGGCGTCGGAAAACATTTTTTCAAGAAGAGCCTTGTATTCGTGCTCTTCAAAACCTTCAAAGCCCTTTTGCGATTTTAGGTAAGTGTAAAGGGGAAGCTCGTTGGCTCCGTTCACGTCCGCTTTTTTCATTTGCTCAAAAGTTGTGTTGTAATGAACAGAACAAAATTCGTGAATCTCATCGTCTGTTCCCGGAGCCTGGCCGCCAAATTGGTTGCATGGAATGTCAAGAATTTCCAAGCCTTTTTCGTGATAATCTTTGTAGAGCTTTTCAATCGGCGCGTATTGGGGCGTAAAGCCGCAACCAGTCGCGGTGTTCACTACAAGAATAACCTTTCCTTTGTAGTCAGAGAGCTTCAATGTTTGGCCCTTTCCTGTTGTCAATTCGTAATCGTAAATCATGTCTTCCTCCTTACTTGTATTGCTTGGCAAATTCTGCCGCAGCTTTTAAATCATCTTCGTTCGGCCTTCCCTTGTGGAAAAACTTGAACTCGCCTTTGCAATGGAATTCGTTTGGGTCCATCGGGATTCCAACCTTGTCCGCCTGCGCCTTCACTTTTTTATAGGTTGAATTGAGCATGGCCGCAGAACCAAAGTTCACGATTTTTCCAACCTTGCTTTTGTCAAGAGAATTGATGAAAGCCTTTACTTCCGGATCGATGTCAAAAGCGTAGTAAGAATTTCCAAGAAACAAAACGTCAACCGCTTCTGTTATCGGCTGAGTCAATGGCAAGGCTTCCACGCCCAATTCCGCCGCCACCGCTTGGGCAAGCTTTTTTGTGTTCCCTGTTTTTGTGTAAAACCTAACAGCGAATTTCATTCAAGACCTCCTTATTCATTATTTCCTTCAAGAAATTTATAAAGCAATTTATATAATTTCATTGCGTCCGTTTTTGTGAGCGCCAAATTGCCTTGCGCGATTTTTTCAGGAATGTCCTTGCAGCTTTTTTTAAGCGCGTTTCCAGCCGGCGTTATGTGTATCACCGTAATTCGTTCGTCGTCTTTTGAACGAGCGCGGGTGATGTAGCCTTTTTTTTCAAATTGCTTTAAAAGCGGCGTAAGAGTTCCCGCGTCCAAGTGAAGGGTTGAGCCAAGTTGTCCAACGTTGACGCTTTCTTTTTCCCAAAGCACCATAAGAACAACGTATTGGGTGTAGGTAAGTCCCAAAGGCTTAAGATAAGGAGTGTATGCGTTTACGATTTTTCGTCCGCAAGCATATAAGGGAAAACACAATTGATTTTTGAGCAGCAACTGCTCGTATTCCTGCGCCATTTTTTTGCCCCGCAATATTGTATTTTACCATATTATATTTTATCAAAGATGATTTGTCAAGCGTTTTTTTTATTTTGTAAGTCCTCCGTGAAAATAACATTCATAAATTTTTTTGTCGGCCAAAAAGATTTCTTCATAGCCCTGGAACCAGTCAATGTCACCGTTAACGCCGCACTTGTATGTGAACTCACCGTCCTGATAGCGCTCGGGACCACGGTAAGGCATTTTTTTGTCTGCATGTCTAAGAGCATTCTTTAAGAAATTTCCGCTGAATTCTTTTGAAAGGACTCGGCCAAGATAATTCATCGCGTAAACTGATTTGCCGTTTTTCCAAACCGCTTCTTGCCCCGCAAACTGTTCGCCTCCAACATAAGTGTCGTGGTAAACATAGTCTCCGTTCTCGTATCTAAAATCGTGAGAATCCAATCTGGTGGAAGGAACCTCGTTCATAAAAGCCGCGTAAGTGTTCACGTTCGCTTCAAGTCGGAATTGAATCAACTGGTCAATGTCATGATTGTCACCGGGAACGACATTCATCATGCACTCGCCGTCGCGAACAAGGTAGTCAACAGTTACGTTCATCAAGTCGCTTATTTGAATCAAGTTTGAAATGTCAGGATAAGCCTGGCCTGATTCCCATTTTGCAACCGCCTGTCTGGAAACGTTTATTTTTTCCGCAAGACCTTCCTGAGTCAGCCCCTTGTTTTTTCTTAGAACCGAAAGTTTTTCTGAAAATATCATTTTCTTCCTCCATGCAAAAAAATATAGCGCAGAAGAAAAAATAATAAAACCAAACGGCGGTTGCTTTTGCGCTACTTTTGGTTGCGCCTTTTATCGATTGATGAAAAAGAGGCCGGCCAAGCACAAGACCAAACCAAGAAGTTTTGACCAGTTGATGGCTTCGTGATACAAAAATAGCGCCACAAAAATAAGGGCGATTGCAAGAAGGCCGTTGGCAACCGTAGCAAGAACGCTAACCTTCCAGCCAGCCTTGTAAGCGTAAATAAAACCAACTTCAAGGCCCGTAATCACAATTCCAAGAACAATGGTCGCCCAATTGGCGTAGGCAAATTCCTTAAAGATGTTCTTGTCTTTTGCGATTGCAAAAAAGGCCGCCGCCGAAAAAAATGTGGCAACGGCATAAGTGACTGTCATCGAAGCGTAAGTGTTCATTTGCGAAGGAATTCCTTTCGCGCAAATTTGATAGACAACGTTCGACAAAACGATTACGGCAAGGGGCCAAATGTAATTAAACATAGGGGACTCCTAAAAAAAGAAATTGTGTCCCCTCTACAACGGCCTAACGATGAGACGCGCGCTGACAACGCAAAACTACCCGGCGGCAGATAAGGCATTGTATCAAAAAAGAAAAAAAATGTCAGGATAGGCCGGATTGATTTTTATAAAAGATTTTATTCTTCGTACAATTTTAGTTCCGGATAATAGCCCTGGACAAATTTAAAATGACTGTCGCGAGTCCAGAGGGGAATATCGTATTTCATCGCGGTGAAAGCAATTAAAGCGTCCGCCAGCGGAATCTGAACGCCGTTTGAACGCAGGGTCTGAAGCAAAAAGCCCGTTCCTTCCCAGTCGTAGTCGTCGTTTACAAGGTTGTCAAAAGTTTTAAATGCCCGAAGGTAGTCGTCAATTTCCGCATCAGAGCGAGCGCCGTGAATTATTTCCGTACGAACAATTCCGCAGAGAGCGATTTGAAGCGAATCAATTTTTGCAGCAAGCTCCGATTCTCT
>JAILDQ010000152.1 GCA_024689365.1 Treponema sp.
TTTTTTCTCCTCTTAACGTTTAATGATTGTCAACGGATCGACAACCTTGCCGTTTTTATAAACAGTCCAATGCAAGTGCGGGCCGGTAGAATATCCAGTAGAGCCGACAAGGCCGATTTTTTGTCCTTGCTGAACGTAGTCGCCAGTAGAGCTGATTCTTTTTGACATGTGTCCGTACAAAGTCTGAAAGCCGTTTCCGTGGTCGATGATGACATAGTTTCCATAAATGCGCGAAAAACCGCCCTGCAAAACTTTTCCGCCAAGAGCCGCGTAAATCGGAGTGCCGGTCGGACAAGCCATATCGATTCCAGGATGATACTGCTTGACTCCGGTAAAGGGATCTCCGCGCCAGCCGCATTTTGAAGTAAGGCGCCACTTTCCCTTTAATGGAATTGACCAAGACTCGCCCATCGCTTTACGCAAAGCCTCTCTGTCAAGCTTCGCTCCAGGAATGAACAATTCTTGGCCAACCGTCAAGTCCAAGGAATCCAAATCGTTCGCGTCAAGAAGGTCTTCAACCGCAGTTCCGTATTTTGCGGAAATTCCTTGAATTGTGTTTCCGGCCTTGACCTTGTATTTGAGTCCGTCGCAAGAAGGAATGACAAGTTTTTGTCCTGAATAAACTTGGCGAACGTTTTCTATTGAGTTTACAGCGATGATTGTGGAAATGTTTTTGAGGCCGAACTTTCTTGTAATGCCGCCGATTGTTTCGCCGGCCTTGACCTTGTATGTTTGGTAAGTCACTTTGTCATGAAAAGAAGCCGTCGCTGAAACGCCTTCAAGGTTTCCGTCGTCGTCAATCGCTTCGCCGGAACTTAGCGCGAACTCAGACATGGCATCCTGCAAGAATTTCATTTCATCAACAGGCGCGTCTTTAAGGGCCAAAGGATTGGCTCGGTTTTGCATGAATTCAAAGGCTTTGTTGGCTCCAAAGGGAACAAGGGCGATCAAGGCCAACAAGGGAAGAACCCACAAATATGAGCCTATTTTTTTAAGGGCCAAAAGAGGATAAAAAGGCTTGAGTTTAGGAAGCTCAATTTTTGGAAAAGAAAACCTTCCGCCGCGAACCGCAGCGGATCCGCCAACATAACTTATTATTTCCATATTTCAATTATCGGAATCTAAAAAAAAAGATTAAGCAAAAAAAGATTCCGCGAGGCCCCAAAAAAAACGCGAAAATTCCTTTGACCGCAAAGGCTTTTTCTCTAGCAATTATTTTTCATATTCATTAAAATGCTTTTAAATCAAGGCGTATTTCGCCATGAAGATTCTAAAAAGTCTACGCTTGAAAAACAATAAAGCAAAGGAGCTTTTATGACCTACGGATATTTTGACGACGAACAAAAAGAATACGTCATCACTCGACCGGACACCCCCACATCCTGGAGCAATTATCTTGGATCAACCGAATACGGCGCGCTAATCACAAACAACGCCGGCGGATACGGCTTTTACAAGTCAGGCGCCCAAGGCCGTTTTATGCGCCTTAGGTTCAACTCGATTCCAATGGACGCGCCGGGACGCTACTTTTACATCCGCGACCAGGAATCCAAGGACTATTGGTCGGCCAGCTGGCAGCCCTGCGGAAAAAGCCTTGACCAATACAAGAGCGAATGCCGCCACGGAACAGCCTATACAAAAATCACGTCTGAATATTCAGAAATAAAGTCCGAGGCGCTTTACTACGTTCCTCTAGGACAAAACTTTGAATACTGGCGCCTCAAGCTTACAAACAAGTCTTCAAAAGCAAGAAAGCTTTCGGCCTTTACATATTGCGAGCCTTCAAACCAGTGGAACACGACTCAAGACCAAGTGAACTTGCAGTACTCCCTTTTCATTTGCAAGGGAGAAAACAAGGACAACCTCTTGCGCTTTGCGATTCACGACAATTTGTACAAGCAATTCCCCAACGCCGAGCCTGGCGACCAAGCCCAGCTTTGCTGGATGGCCTTGGCCCAAGGAAATGTTTCAGGCTACGACACAAGCCGCGAGGCTTTCTTGGGAACCTACGGCTCTTACAAGGAACCGGCCGCAGTAATCGCAGGAAAATGCTTTGGCTCAAACGCTTACGGCGACAACCTCTGCGCCTCTTTCCAGAGCGACCTTGAATTGGCTCCCGGCGAGACAAAGGAAATCATCGTTCTCTTTGGAATCGGCGACGCTTGGACTTTGGGAAAAAAGACCTTGGACGAATTTGGAAACACAATCCGCGCCGACCAAGAGCTTGAAAAACTCAAGAAAAACTGGCACGCAAAATTGGGAAGCTTCAAGGCCATGACTCCCGACGAAGACATAAACCACACGGTAAACGTTTGGGGCCTTTACAACTGCCTCATAACATTCGCCTGGAGCCGCGCCGCCTCTTTGGTTTACAACGGAGAGCGAGACGGCTTGGGCTACCGCGACAGCGTCCAGGACATTTTGGGTGTAGCGGCCGCGATTCCGGAAGAAGCCAGAGACCGCCTTGTCAGAATGATTAGCGGCCAATGCCAAAACGGCGGCGCGATTCCTGTAATTTCTAAGGATTTCAACGCCGGCCACGAAAAGGCGCCAAAAGCGGAAGAATTCAGAAGCGACGACTGCCAATGGTTCTTCAACTCAATTCCTTGCTACGTTGCGGAAACAGGCGACTTTGACTTTTACAACAAGGTCGTTCCCTACGCGGACGGCGGCGAGGCTACGGTATTCGAGCACTTGAAGCAGGCCCTTTTGTTCAACCTTGAGCGAATGGGCGCGGACGGCCTTCCTTGCGGCTTGCTTGCCGACTGGAACGACTGCCTTAAGCTGGGCTACAAGGGAGAATCCTTGTTCGTGGCCTTCCAGCTCCGCCTTGGCCTTACGACTTACGCCGACATCGCCCGCCGTCTTGGAAAAAAGGAAGAAAGCGATTGGGCGATCAAAGAGCGCGAAACCTTGGACAAGAATATCCAGAAAAAATGCTGGGACGGAAAATGGTTCATTTGGGCTATCGCCGAAGACGGAACCGTTTACGGCACCCATACAATGGAAGAAGGCCAAGTTTACTT
The DNA here is from genome assembly GCA_024689365.1 of Treponema sp. Classification (GTDB taxonomy): domain Bacteria; phylum Spirochaetota; class Spirochaetia; order Treponematales; family Treponemataceae; genus Treponema_D. The sequence continues at coordinate 3,027 of JAILDQ010000152.1, forward strand.
CAACACCCAAGTTTGGGCGGTAATGAGCGGCGCGGCAAGTGAAGAGCAGGCCCGCGAATGCATGAAAACCGTCAAAGAAAAGCTTGCCACGCCGTACGGCCTTATGCTTTGCGCCCCGCCGTTCGTAAAAGCCCCGCGCTCAATCATGAGTTCGGTGGTTTACAACGCCGGAATCAAGGAAAACGCCGGAATCTTCAACCATACACAGGGCTGGGGCGTAATAGCCGAAGCCTTGTTGGGAAACGGAGACCAAGCCTTTGAGTACAGCAAGGCGTCCATTCCGCCGGCCTACAACGACAAGGCTGAAATCCGCCAAAGCGAGCCATACGCCGTAGGACAAACAACCTATTCAACCTTCTCTCCAAGGGCCGGAAACACCCGCGTTTCTTGGCTTAGCGGAGCCGCCACCTGGAACTACTACTCAATCACCCAATACATCCTTGGAATCAGGCCCCAGTACGACGCGCTCTTGCTTGACCCCTGCATTCCGTCTTCTTGGGACGGCTTTAAGGTTGAACGCCGCTGGCGCGGAATGAACCTTTCAATTGAAGTCAAAAACCCCGAGCATATTTGCAAGGGCATCGAATGCATAGAATTGAACGGAAAACGCTTTGAAAGCGCCTCAATTCCCCTTTCAGAATTGAGCGATAATTGCAAAATCGTCGCCATAATGGGAAAAAAGGCAAAAGACTCAGACTGGCAGCGTTTGTAAAAAAAAAGCGCAACAAATATCTCTTTCTTCTGTCTAATTAAGCAGAGGAAAGAGATATGAGCAAAAAGAACATTTTTGAAACAATAAATTCAATCCCCGCGCTTTTGGGCAACACATTCCAAAAGTTCGCCAAAAAGCCGGCCATGATTTTGGATGGCGACAAGAAAATTTCTTACAACGACATGCGTTGGGACATTTTCAAGACGTCAAACGTTTTGCGCTTTTTTAGCGGCGTGACGCCAAAAACAGTCGCCATTTTCATCGACGATTCTCCGCAGGCGGTAGAAAGCTTTTACAGCGTTCTTTCCATTGGAGCGAAGGCAATCCTTTTGCGCTACACAATGACAAAGGAAGAGATTCAGGCCGCCTTGGAAAAAGAGCTTCCCGACGTTATTTTTATCCGAGCCGAAAAAATGGATTTGCTTCCGCAGAACTTGGCCTCAAACATTTTGGAAATCGCCGACAACCGCGTTCTTAAAAAGCTTGACAAAGAAGCCCACCAAAAGCGCGTTCAAAAGGCCCTTGACCATTCAAAAAACCAAGAAGAGGTTTTGGCCGTCACATATTCAAGCGGCTCTGAACGCTCGGAATTGACAAGAAACGACTTTGCCGCGATGATTGGAAAGAAGGGAAAGAAAAACAAAAACGAAAACACCTTCGACGCGCTCGCCGACTATGTTGGAACCTTGGTGAACGCTTTAATCAAAGGCCGCGCTGTTCAAGCCAGCCTCTAAAACTTTCTCTAAGGCCAAAAAAAAGCGCCGCTTGTTAGCGGCGCTTTTTTGTTTTTCTAAGATTATTGCTTATTTCCCAAAATCCAAAGGGCCTTGGCCATCAAGCCCTGGCCAGGAATGTCATGCCCCTCTTCCGCAAGCGGCTCTTCAACCGCGGCCTCTTCGACAATCGGTTCTGGAACAGGCTCTTGAACTGGGCTTTCCGCAGCGGCTCCGGGCTCTCCGCCAAGAACGTCTTGGATAAAGACCTTAAAGGGTTTTTCAAGCTCCAAGGCGTTTTCCGCGTCGGCTCTTTGGAAGGGCGCGACAGGAGATTGCAATTCGGCGATTTCGGCAAAGTTTTTTATTTCCTTGCTTAGGGAATTTTCATCGCTTGCAAGGGCGGCGTAAACCACGTTTCGGTACATGGCGAATTTTCCAAAGCCGAACAAGAACTCGTCGTTGTCCAAGCCCAGGCCGCCAAAAAAGTAAACTCTTTTAAGCTCGTGAGCTTTTGCCAATTCAAGGCAAAAGTTTTTGACGGCGGCAGAAACGTTTTTTTCGTCCGTGACTTTTTCCGTAACAACGACCAATGTCGTTATGTCTTCAAGCTCGTTGGGCTGGTGCTGGTCCAATTCCTCTTTCGGCCTGTCAGGATAAAGCTCGCTTTCGCTGACAGCCTCAAAGGCTTGGGAAACGCTTTCCATTCCGTAAACAAAACGCGGCTCCTGAACCTCGACAACTTCTTCCTCTTCCTCCTCTGGAGCGGGAGAATCGTCGTTGGCGTGAGCCCTTGCGTCCGCGATTTTCGCTTGCTTTTCAGCCTCGTCTTCTTCTTGAATGCCGCGCATAACCGCCTCGTCCAGTTCTTCCGGAGTAATGCGAACGTTCGCCATTTCATCGTCGTCGGCTTCTTCCTGTTCAGCCTGCTGGCCCATAATGTCAGAAAGCAAATCGTCAGACGAGGCTTCATTATTTTCTTCTTGGGGAATGGCGCCCGATTGGCCCATTATGTCGGCGAGCAAATCGTCTTTGGGCGCTTCTTCGGCGGAAGGCTCTTCTGCAGGCTCTTCTTCAGGAATCGCGCCCGACTGGCCCATAATGTCGGAAAGCAAATCGTCCTTGGACTCGCTTTCTTCGGCGGCTTCTTCTTCAGGCTCGGCGGCCTCTTCTTCCGAAGCCTCCTCCTCTTTGCCGTCTTCTATGTCGTCAAGAATGCTTTCTTCAACTCCGCCGTCTTCCTCGTCGAAAATTTCTTCGCTTGAAACAGCCTCGGCTTCCGCCTTTTCTTTTGCGGCGAGCGCTTCTTGGTATTCCTCAGAACTTGTGTCCACAATCTCCGCGACAACTTCCGTCTTAAGGGCGACAAAAATCGGGTGTTCCACGAGAGGACAGTCTATGTAAACGGTTTCCAAAGCGTCGCAACCCTGGAAGGCCTCGCTGTGGGCTTGGACGACGTTTTGAGGAATCGTTATTTCCCTTGCGGTGACAGGAACTTTTATCAAGGTCAGGCAACTGTCGTCGCGGCGCGCAAAAAGACAGCCGTCGTCGTCAACAAAAAAGGCCGGATTGTCGTCCGCAAAACGAATGTGCGAAAGGCTGGCGCAATTTCTAAAAGCGTCATCTTCTATCAACTTTAGTCCGGCCGGAAGAACGACCGTTTGCAAATTCTCGCAATAGCCAAAGGCGCCGCTTCTTATCGCCGCTACGCTGGGCGGGATGGTGGCCGACTTTAGCGATGAACATTCCGAAAAAACGTTTCTGGGCAATTCCAAGATTCCGTTTCTAAAAGGAATTTCTTGAAGCGACGCGCAAGACTCAAACATGCTTTCTGAGAAAGACTTGATCGTGTCGCTCATTTCGATTTTTTCAAGTGAAAGGCAGCCGCGGAAGATTCCGCCTTCAACGACTTTAAGGTTTTTTGGCAAGTGAACGAATTGGAGCGCGTCGCAACCGGCAAAGGCTTCGTAGCCAAGTTCGGTCACGCTGTCAGGAAGCGTGAGCCTGTTTACGGGGCAATCGGCAAAAGCGCGTTTTTCGATTCTTTCAACGCCCTGCGGAACAAGCGCTTCCGCCGGACAATTTTGCTCATATACGCTCGAAAGAGTTTTATTGTTGTTAGTTAAAAAAAAGACGTCGCTCTCTTGCATAACATTAAAATTATACAATAGAATCTGATTTTTTTCAAGAAAATTTGTAGCGGCGGAAAAATGCTTTTAGCGAGCCTTGGCTGTCGTCATAGGAGCGCTTTGTTTGCTGAAGGTAGTGATGCGAACTGATCCGTTTGGAGTCACGGCGGCAAGCTTCCAGCCCTCGCCTAAAATAGACTGTATTTTTGTATCAGCCTGAAGGTCGCCGATTTTATAAATGAAAGTGCGGATTGTGTTGTTCATAAATTCCCCTTGACATCACCTTTTTTATGCATCGTTTATCTATCGGCGCTTATCGCCCGCTTCTTTAACGCTCCGCGAAAAAGAATGGCAAAATCTGATTTTGGCCTTAGTCCGCTTTTACCTTGGCCCATTGGGGCAAAAGGCGTTCGGGTTCGTTTGCAAGAATCGCGCGGCAAAAAAGTTCGGCGGCCTTTTGGAAAACCAAGCTCATTGAAATCGCCTCGTCGCCCTTAAAGTCGCTCAAAACGTAATCGGCTATGTTCGCGCCGGCCGGTTTTGAAATGCCAAAGCGCA
>JAILDQ010000177.1 GCA_024689365.1 Treponema sp.
ACACATTTCAATTGGCCTTGCCAGAGACGTTAACCGCGACGAAAAAATTTCCAGAAAAACCGACGCCCTTTTGACGGAACGACTTTCATTGTTTTTGGAGCTCAGCAAGGAAATTCAGGCCAGAGACGCTTTGGTTTTAAAAAATTCCACAAACTTGGAATTTGAAATGTCAATTTCTGAGCAGCAAAAAAAAATAAAGGCTATCCAAGACAAAATTGACGAGAATCTTGAAAAGCAAGAATTGATTTTTCATCCAGAAAAAGGAAAACGAAGGCAGGCAAAGGAAATAAAAAAGGAATTAGAGCCGCAAAATGAAATGATAAGCCTCTATCAAAATGATTCTGAGCCCCTGTTTGAAGCTTCGGAGGAGGTTGAAAAGACGGGTGTTTATTCGCGTCAATATTCAAAGGCTGTTTCATCTGCAAATATAAACGCGCTGATAAGCGGCTCCCTTGTTTTTTACGGAGATTATGTTTCTGTAAGCGCTGACTTGATTGTTTATCCTGGAGCGAAAAAAACGGCGAGCGCGATGGAAATTGGTTCTTTAAGCCAAATAAGCCGCATTGCGGAAAACTTGGCTTTTTCCCTTTTGCCAAAAATCGCGAACGGTCTTCCGGTTGAGCTGAACTTTAAAATCAATCCGCCGGACGCGCTTGAAAACACTGTTTTGACAATTGACAACATTGTTTACGATCCGATTCCCGAAAAGGCGATTGTAAGCTCGGGCTTTCATTCAATCGCCTTTGAAGCGGACAATTACGCGCGCGAAACTTTCATTTATAATTTTTCCGGAAGCTCTAGGTTTTTCATTGAAGTTAATTTTAAAGAAAAATCGGAAGGCGCCGTAAAATTGGTTTTGAGCCGCTTTGTTCCCGGAAATTTATTTTTTGACGGAAAATTTGTCGGTCCTTCCTCAAAGACTGATTATGTTGACGTTCCGCTAAAAGTGAACGGAAACACTGTCTTTGGATATTTTGAAGGAACGCTTTTAAATAAAAAGCATCCTGAAAAGTCTACGACCGAAATGATGTTCATGCAAATTCCCGCAAGGCTTATGGTTGACGGAAATGAATTGCAAACTAAAATCAAAGTCTTTGATGTTGGAAAAAACATCGACAAGCGGCGAAAGATGATGTACATTTCGTACAGCGCCTTGATTTTGTCCTTGCCCTTTTTGTTTTATTCCTACGGCCGCTTTGTTTCCTACCAAAGAGCTTGGAACGCAGATTACGGCAATGTGTCTCCGGACACTTACAACACTTACAGAAAAATGTCTCTTTGGGCAACGGGCATTACCGCGGGCTGCGCTGTTTGGTTTGTGGCGGAATTGGTGGCGTATTTGATTGCGGTTGACAAAACCCTTCCGCCAAAAGCGCAAAAAGTCAGGAACAGAACATTGAGAAAAATGGAAAATGCGAGACATCTTGAGGCGGTCCAAACTATGATGGAAGAAGAGGCTAAGGCAATAAGTCCCTTGATGCCCCCGCGTCCTGATGAAAGCGAAAAGACCGGCTCGGAAGAAGAGCTTGGTCCTAAAACAAAGGAAGAGTCTGAATGACTTTTATAATGGAGTTTGAATGAAAGTTTCTTTTGCTGAAAAAATTAAAAGCCTTTTTTCCGGACGCAACGCCGAAAGCGAAGCCTTTTTTGACGACTTGGCCGACGCTTTGATTGAAGGCGATGTTGGCGCTAAATTCGCGATGGAACTGATTGATTCTTTGGAAGAATCTTGTCGCAAGGAAAAGATTTCCGGCCAAAAAGAAATTTTGCTCAAACTAAAAGAACTGATAATGCCATACGCAAAGGAAATTCGTCTGCCAATTCAAGACGGAAAGACAAACATTTGGATGCTTTTGGGCGTGAATGGCGTTGGCAAGACTACAAGCGCCGCAAAATTGGCTTTGATGCAAAAAAACTCAGGCTTGCAAAACGTAATTCTTTGCGCGAGCGACACTTTTAGAGCCGCGGCTGTTTCTCAATTGGAAAGCCACGGGGAAAAGCTAGGAATAAGGGTAGTGGCCCATCAAATGGGAAGCGATCCAGCGGCTGTTGTCTTTGACGCGGCTGATTCGGCAAGGGCGCATGGCGGCGGCTTGGTAATCGCTGACACTGCCGGCCGTCTTCACAATAAAGAAAACTTGGTGAGGGAGTTGGAAAAAATTGACAGGGTTTGCGCTGAAAAAGCCGACGATTCGTGCTACAAAAAACTTTTGGTTTTGGACGCTACGACTGGACAAAACGCCTTGCGCCAAGCGGAAGTTTTTAACGAAGCGGTTGGAGTTGACGCGCTTGTCTTGACAAAGTGCGATTCTAGCGCGAAGGGCGGAGTGGCTTTTTCAATAGGAAAGGCTCTTGGCATCCCGACGGCTTTTGTTTGCACGGGCGAAGGTTATTCCGACATAGGCCTTTTTGATGCGGAAAAATACGTGGACGGTTTTTTAGGATTGTAAATTGAAAGCGCTTGGAAAAAGTTTTTTTACAGTTTTAATTTTTCTCTTTGTGTTTTTTGTCGACAACGCATTTGCTGTCGAAGAGCCTTCAGTGATAGATGTGCCTAAAGAGTTTGAGGGCGTGCAAGACGTTATGGACATTGAAAGCGGCGCCGCTTTGGAAAATGACATCGTTTCAGAAGAAGAGGAAAAAACGCTTGAAAAAAATGAATATCAAAATTTTCTTGATTCTATAAAACGCATTAGAATGCTTGACACGCCGACAGATGTTTTTTCCGCGTCTGTAAAGAATTCGGGCAAACGCTTTTTGACAAGTTTCGCAAACGGAAAATATCAGAGGCGCTTTTATGACGAAAATCTTCGTCTTGAAAAAGTTGAGTATTGGAAAATCTCTTCTTCCAGCGACAGCAATTTTCTCGACCGCCTTGTGACTTACAATCCGCCGGAGCCTTCGACAGGAGTGTATTCAATTTTTGAAAGGGATTATTCTCAAGAAACAGAAAGCAGAACTTTTTATCATCCAAACGGAAAAATAAAATCTCAAAGGAAAAACTATTTTGACAAGGACGGCCTTTTGATTGCTTTTGAAATATTCACTTGCAAGTACAATTCCTCCTACAAGGCGCTGCAAGAGCGTTTGCAAAAATATTCTGTAAACGGAAAAAAAATCGCGCTTGAAAGCGATGAGCTTAACACGACAAAGTACGAGGGTGAAAAAATTGCTGAAACTTCATATTACAAAAATTCGATATTGCGCGTAAGGACTTTTTACGGCGAGGACGACAAGTCTGTTCGAGCCACTTACTTTGACGGCGGCGTTATTGTCCGAGACTTTTACCAGGGCAACATAAAGCTTTCTTCTAGCATTGACGACGGAAACGATGATGAAATTTAAAAACAACTTGAGCTGGGTTTACTATGTGGCCAAACGCTTTTCTTTGGTCGATTTAAAAGGGGCTGGCGCGTTCACTTCAAGGCTTTCAACTTTGGGAATTTGTTTTGGAGTAATGACCTTGATAATCGTCATCAGCGTTATGAACGGCTTCCAAAGCGAGTTTATCGACGCGATTATGGAAGTTTCCTCTTATCATGTTCGCGTTCAAAAGGTGTCCGATAAAAAAGGCTTGGAAGACTTTTTAAGCAAGAACAAAATGGTTTTGTCCTTTTCGGAATTCATCGAAAGCGAATCCTTGGCTTCGTCTGAAAAAGGAAAGCAGGCGGCGCTTTTAGTTCGCGGCCTTGACTCGGACATTATGCAAAAAGACTCAGGCTTTAAAAAAGAATTGAGAATTACTCGCGGCTCCTTTGACTTGCAAAAAAAATATCTGTCAAAAGACAATGAAAGTTTGGAGCCAATTGTAATAGGAAATTCCCTCGCTCGCTCTTTGGGCGTGAGGGTCGGCGACACAATAAAGCTTTATTCAATAAGCTCTGACAGGCCTTTGGTCGAATCCTTTACAAAGCCAAAAACTTTTGTTGTAAGCGGCCTTTTCATTACAGGCTACGCTGACATAAACTCTTCATATGCGTTTATAGAAAAAGAGGCGGCAAAAGAATTTTTTTCAGGAAGCCCGATGACTGTCGGCGTAAAATT
>JAILDQ010000206.1 GCA_024689365.1 Treponema sp.
CGGCCCTTTTCCAAGGCTTCGATTAAAAGGGAGTTTTCTTTTTCGCCGTACTTTTCGTTTGCCAAATGTCCGTTTCGTATGATGAATTTCTTGATTTTTTTTACAGGAGCGCTTTCCACAAGCTCAAGAATTTTTTCCGACTTTTTGCTTGAATCCGCAAAAACCGGCAACGCTAAAAGCGAGGCAAAAATAAAAAGGCTTGGCAATAATCTAAATTTCATAATTTTTCCTTCATTATATATCGGCAAAAAACGCTAGTCAATATAGCGGCGAAAGCAACTTTTTTCTCACAAAAATCGGTATACGCCGCATGAGCCGCAACGCTTCGCTTGCGGATTTTTTCTCTGTCGCTCTTGACACAGTGGGGCTTTTTTTGATATTCTACTAGAACATCACCACCTTGAAACTGCGTTGGCAGTTTCCGGGCGCGTCAGCGCCTATAAAGACCATAAGGAGTTTTTATGAGAAAGTATGAACTTATGACCATCTTTCCGTTAGACGAAGATCGGTCCAAGAAGGGATTGGAGGCAGTTCGCCAGATCCTTTCACAGTTTGGCGCGGAAATCGCAAAGGAAGAGCCCTTTGGCGACCGCGAATTGACCTACGAAATCAAGAAGCAGAAGAAAGGCCGCTTTGTTTTGATGAATGTCAACGCAAACCCAGGCAAAATCGCTGAAATTTCAGGACAGCTTAAATTGAACGACGACTTGCTTAAGTACATGTTCGTTCTTATCGAAGAGTAAAGCTAAAAAACTCCAGGAGGGCATTTATGACAGACTTGAATCACGTTGTTCTTATCGGAAGACTCACCCGCGATTTGGGTTCTGACGAGCGTTCGTTCGCTTATTTGCCGAACGGAACCGCCCGAGCCAATGTCAGTGTTGCCGTTAACCGCAGCCGCAAGGGCGCAGACGGATCTTGGGGTGACGAAGTAAGCTATTTCGATATAACAATTTGGGGAAAAACCGCGGAAAATCTCAAGCCTTATCTTTTAAAAGGCAAGCAGATTGCCGTTGACGGTTATCTTAAGCAGGACCGCTGGGAAAAGGACGGAAAGACAAACAGCAGGGTTACGATTGTAGCCAACAACGTCCAACTTTTGGGAGGAAAAGGCGAAGGGGCTTCTAACGGCCCTGATTCAGGTGGCGCGCCAAGATTCCAACCCAGACCGCAGCAGAACGCTCCGAGCTATCCAGTTAACGACGCGCCGTATTCGGCGGACGAGGGCGGATTCCCGGAAGACATTCCATTCTAAAATTATAGGAGAAAATTATGTCAGACCAGACAGTAGAACCTGTAGAAAATAAAGACGCCGACGCGTCTATCGCAAACGAAAAGAACCTTGCCGAAGCTGGACGCGACGGAGAAGGCCGCGGACGCGGTGGAAAGGGCAAGTTCGCCTTCCACAAAAAAGTATGCCGCTTCTGCTCTAACAAGACAAAGATTGATTACAAAGACGCTGACAGCTTGCGCCGCTACACGACAGAGCGCGGAAAGATTCTTCCTCGCCGCATCACTGGCACTTGCGCAAAGCACCAGAGAGAGCTTGCTCGCGCCATCAAGCGCGCCCGCAATATTTGCTTGCTTCCGTTCGTAGCGGACTAATTTTTTACGAGGAGCATGGAAAATGAAAGTAATTCTTAATAAAGACGTAAACCACTTGGGTGAAGAAGGCGACGTAAAAGTTGTCGCCAATGGATACGCTCGCAACTTTTTGTTCCCGCGCAGCTTGGCTCTTCCTTACACTCCGGAAGTTGTAGCTATTTTTGAAGGCCGCAAGGCTGAAATCGAAGCCCGCAAGGCCCAAAAGCGCGAAAACGCCAAGAGCGACAAGGAAAAGTTGGAGGCATTGGCCCTTTCTGTAACAGTTCCTGCCAGCGCTGGCGGAAAGCTCTATGGAGCCGTAAGCTCGCAGACAATCCTTGAATTGCTTGCAAAAGAAGGCTTTGAATTTGAGCGCAAGCGCATTGAGATTCCTGGAAACGCAATCAAGCAGACAGGAACTTACAAAATCAACGTTAAGCTTTACGAAAACGCTGTCGCCGAAGTTCATGTTGAAGTTAAGGGACAGGTTGACGAAAGCAAAAAAGAGCCGGAGCGCAAGCCCCGCGCCGAAAAAAAGGCTGAGGAAGCCGCCAACGCGGATGCTCCTGCCGAAGAAAAGGCTGAAGAGGCCGCCAACTAAAATTTTCGCCTAAAAAAAAGGCGTGATTTTGCGTTGCAAGAGCGACGGATTTTGGATTTTTTTTCCAAGTCTGTCGCTTTTGTCGTCTTTAAAGGCTTAGGCCTGCTTGTTGATATTTTGTTGAAAACTGGTAGATATTTGGGGGAAATTAAGTGGAATACCAAGGACTAAAGGACAAGGTTCCGCCGCAAAATTTGGAGGCTGAACAAGCCGTTTTGGGCGCTATGCTTTTGGACTGGGGCTCTGTAAACAATGTTATCGCAATTTTAAAAAGCGACAGATTCTTCTCTTACCAAAACCAGTTGATTTTCGAAGCGATGATTTCGCTTTTTAGGAAAAACATTCACGGCGACGTTTTGACGCTCATCAACGAGCTTACAAATGAAAAAAAATTGGAAGAGGCTGGCGGCGCGGCTTACATAGCGGCCTTGTCGGACACCGTTCCCACCAGCGCAAACATAGAATACTACGCGCAAATAGTTTCGGACATGGCCATAAGGCGAGACTTAATCAAAATGTCCGAGGAAATAAAGGCGACCAGCTTTGACAAAAGCAAGGAAAGCCGCAACATTTTGGAAGAGGCCGAAAAAAAGATTTTCAGCCTAAGCGAACAAAACGAATCGGTTCAAGTCCACGCAGCAAAAGAATTCATCGTGGAAAGCTTGAACATTATTGAAAAGCGCTACAATAAAAAAGAGACTTACACAGGAATCCCTTGCGGAATCGGAAAGCTTGACGTAATGACCAGCGGCTTCCAAAACGAAGAATTCATCATCATTGGAGCGCGCCCGTCAATCGGAAAAACCGCCATGGCGCTTTCCATGGTTCAGCACATTGCGGTTGAAAAAAACATTCCCTGCGGCTTTTTTTCGCTTGAAATGTCATACCAAATGATAGGCCAGCGCCTTTTGAGCCAAGTCGCAAGAATTCCTGGACAAAAACTTCGTTCAGGAATGTTGACGCAGGGCGATTTTTTCAAATTGCAGCAAGCCGCGGGAAGCATCTACGACGCGCCG
>JAILDQ010000028.1 GCA_024689365.1 Treponema sp.
TGTTCATCGCTTCTGTCTCAACGTCAACGCTGTTTCCGTTTGCGTTTTCCGTAGAATTCCAATCGACCACGCGGCGAGGCTTAACTTCCTGCCAGTCCATCACGTTGTGAATCGAAAAATGGCGGGAATCGGTTCTCTTTAAGTCAAAGGAATTTCTTGCGTTTTCCTCAGACTCAAAGGCGCGCTTAAGCTCGCTTTCAAAATTTACAGACGAACGCTTGAAGTTTGGAACTTCGGCGTTGGCGATATTGTTTGCCGTAACTTGATAGCGCAAGGTGTTTACGTCAAGCGCTTTTTGCAACAAATCTATTGATCGATTGAATGAGTTCATACCATAATTATCGGAGAAATAAAAAATTAGATTAGCGAAAAAAGCGCGTCTTTCTTCTATTATTACATTAGAAATTTGACGGATATCGGGCCTTTAATTTCTCGTACAAATTGGCGTACAAGGCGCTTCCGCTGTAAAAATCATCGTAGCCAATCTCAAAGTCAACGGGAACGCCTGCATCGATGCAAACATAATTGTTTGACGAATCAATCGCGCACATTTCCATAGAAGCCGAAGTCTTGAACAAGGCGCCGTCAGAAGTTTGGGTGGACTTTACGATTCCGCCGCCGCCGCCGCTTTGTTGGCCGACAATCGGCACGTTCAACTGATACTTGCATATTGATGGAAAGAAATTTCCGCAAGAGAAAGAACAACCGCTTGTCAAAACGTAAAAATGGTAGTTTTTCTTTAGAGAAACGCCATTGTTGACCTTGTAAGTGAATTTCACCAAGGATTTGTCCAAAACGCTTCGCCTTGCCATGTAAAAGTTCTCAGGGTCAGCCAAAAAGCACAAGGCCAACATGCATTGGTTCAACGCGCCGCCGCCATTGCAAGAAAGGTCTATGACAACGTTTTGAACGGAAGAATAATCGTCTATGTCCTCAAAGGCTTGCTTTAAAAATTGATAGGTGTTCAACTCCGCAAGTTCCGCCAAATCGGTTTCACTGCCGGGATCGTTATCGTTAAAGCCGTCAAATGTGATGACCGCCATTTTTTCCTCGTCGTTTTCAGAAACATACCAAACGCCAGGACCGCCATCCATATCAGAGCGTTTGTCATACAATGAGTCTACTGTCGCCCCAAGGCCTTTGTCTCGAGAACCGGAAACGGATTTTCCGTAGCTTTTGTATTGGCTTATCGTTGAATACGCTTGATACTTTGAAGGCTCGTCATAAGAGGTATGTCCGTCATCAATGAACGAAAGCAAAAATCTCACAAGAGCCGCGTCATAGGTTGCGGTGTCAGTTGAAAGCAAATCAAAGCCAAGTCCTGACGCAAAAATGCTGTCATTGAATTTTGAGATGTTCGCCTTTCCAACCTGAGAGCGCTGTTCTTTTAGACAATAGTTCAAATCAAAAAGCATGCACAAGCATCTGTAATTGTATTCCGCCTTAAGCCTGCTTCTTAAAGCGGAAGGCGTTCTTCCAAATTCATATGCCCTTCCCGTGCAGTACGCGTCATTATCAGTCGAAAGGTAAACATAATAGTCGTATCCGTTAAAAACGCAAACCGAAGAGCAAAAAAAACTGTCCGCAAGAACTTGAAAAGGAACGTAGAGCTTGCCGTCTATCATATACATTCTCAAGCCGTAATCGCCAAGCCGTATCACAACGCGCTCTTTTGCCTTTACAACGCTTGAGGGGTTGCTGGGATTTGAAAGATCGATTAAAGGGCTGGAATCGCTAGCGTTAGAAACCGGCTCAAAATAACCGCAGCCAATGTCGTTATTAATTTCTCTTGTGCCGCTTATAAGGCGCAAAAAGTCGTCGCTGTAAATCGTTTGGTTATTTATGTCAAAATAAAGGGTGTCGTCCTTCCAAGCGGCAGGATAATTAGTTCCGGCGTCAGCCTGATAATACTTGTAAGTTGACAAAACGCTTCCGTCGCTTGAACCGGTTTCATAGTCAGAACCTCTGTCGTTCATATTGCCAATCAAGATTGAAGCGTTCTTTAAGTCCAAAAAAGGAATGTCTTCCCAACCGGCAAGATAAGTCGTTTCAAACTTGCCTATACGGCTTCCTGTCTTCCCATAAACGGAAGATTCAACGGTTTTAACAACGCTAGTCGTCTCAGGAAATACATAGGCGCCAAGTCCTATATAATTGTCGGAGCCAGAAACGTTATTCTCGCAAGAGAAAAAGAACAAGAGAAAAAGGCCCGCAAGAGGCGCGAAAAAACTTTTTTTAGAAAACATAATTTTCATGCCTCCCCCTAGAATGTCCATGTGGCTCCGATAGAAGGCGTGATTGAAAAGTTTCCTCTCAAGTCATAAGCCGCGTCGTAATAGCGGCCTTCGTTTTTTCCTACGCGCCACAAGCGGCCGGCGTCAAAAAACCTAAAGGCAAATGAAGCGAAAAGGGATATTCTATCGGTCAAACTGTAAAAGCCCAAAAGCTCGGCGCCGATTCCAAAGGCCAACAAACTGTCGTGTTGACGCCATTCTGTAGCGTAGCGGCCATAAGAAGTGAAAGCGCTTATTTCTTTTTTGAACTTATAATACATCCAGTCAAGGGACAAAGAACCAAGAGCCGCAAGCGTAAAACGGTCGGTGATGCCAAAAGCGTAGCCGGCGCCGGCGGAAAAAGTCAAGCTCAATCCAGTCGCGGAAAGGCTGTCAACTCCCAAAGAAAAGTCTTTGCATAAAGCCGGCCCAATTCCAAAAGTTCCGGAAACGCAAAAACCGTTTGGAGCCACGCCAAAATAGCGGGCCGTTCCTTGCGGAGAAAAAATGTTTTTAGTTCCGTCGCCCTTCACTTCCATAGAATAAAAAGGAGCCGAAAAAGAAATGCCCGCCAAGTGAGTCCAAGACTCTTGGGCAAAAGCAAAGACGCAAGCGAATGACAAAGCAAACGCAAAAAATAATTTTTTCATTATCAAGCACCTTTCTCCGCAAAAGATTCTTTTGTCAAGCAAAATACCGTTCCGCCGCTATAAATCAAAACACAAAAAACCGTAAAAAACGCGTTCATTCCTAAAATCCAAAGGCTTTCAATCACCGCAGGCAAAAGAAGGCCAAGCGCAAAAGCGGACCAAAAAAGAAGCGCCTGTTTGGAAGAAAGCAAAGCCCTTTGCGGCATGACGAACAAAAAGTTTTGGCACTTGTTGAGCAACAAAAGCATCAGCAAAAACAAAATGGGCTTCGCGAAAAGTCCGTAAGCGGAATACGGCAAAGAATCATTTAAAATTCTAAAGGGCAAGTAAACCGCGTAAAAGCCTGCGTAAAGGGGAAAAATCTTTTGAACGCGCTCAAGAACATTGTCTTTCTTGAAAACAAAGAAAAAAGCCGCGGTCAAAACTCCAAGGGGCAAAAGAATCTGTTCCAAAAAAATGTGGATGAAATTTCTAATGAACGAGTCGGGCGTCAAAAAATAAAAGGGCGCGAAAAAAAACTTGAAGGCGCAAAAAAATGCCGCCAAAACAAATCCCAAGAAAGCGTTGAAAAGAAAAACGCTTTTAGAGCCCTCTTTTGATAGAATCCAAATCGCAAGATAAACAGGAAACAAAAGCAACAAAAACAAATACATGGAAACAATTATATTGTAAATTTTATCTTTTTTCAATAGAGGAAAAAAATAAGTCTTTAAGGACTAGACAAAGAGACGCTTTTTTCGGTATAATCTAATTTACGCTTAATTTACATGTGTGTTTTTTGCAACACGAGGAGGCCAGTTGGCAGACAATAATAAGGGACCCAGAATCAATGAACGGATTCGAGTCAGGGAAGTGCGTCTTATCGATGATGAGGGCAACCAAAAGGGAATCGTTCCCACTTTGGAAGCGCTCAAGATGGCTAAAGAACGAGAACTCGACCTTGTTGAAGTAGCTCCAACTGCAAATCCGCCTGTATGCAAAATACTCGATTTCGGAAAATACCGCTTTGAACAGGAGAAAAAA
>JAILDQ010000218.1 GCA_024689365.1 Treponema sp.
TCTGCAAGAAAGACATGAACCGCGCCATGAGCGATGGTTATTGAGGCGCGATAATTTTATTCGCGCCTCAAAACGGCCGAGTCAAGGCCTTGAGCGCAGCGTGCCTTGACCGGACGTATTAATACCAATAATTAAAGCAAAGAAAAAACGCTACGACGGTCAAAGCCGTCGTTTTGTTATAGGAAACGATTTTACTGCGCTCTCGCGAGCGCGAACAATCCCAGTCGCGGCTGCGTCTGCTCGGCGCCGCTCGATTATCTCGTTTCCGTTGGAAACGAGGCCTCTCAAGGTATTGTAGTCGCGCTTACGCGCTCCGCACGGCTCGTCGCTACTCGCATTTTGCGCTTGAAACTATCAAACTCCGCCGCTCTGGCGCTTATCCAAAAATTTCGTCGCGATGCCGCTTGCCTAGGGCGGCGATTTTTTTTGCCAGCGCGCTTTCGTCAAAGCCGCCGCTTGGATCAAGGCCGCCTTCTTTGGCGCAAAAGTCGCGCAGGTCAATCAAAAATCTGTTCATCGAAAAATGCTGAAAGACAAAAAGATTTTCCCAAGCCGCGCCGCTTTCTTCTTGAGCCGCCTTTTTCAACTGGTCGCGGTAAGGCGCGAAGATTCCCTTGTCCTTAAGCTCCGCGTAGCCGACCAGCCAAATTTGGGCGGCGATTTTTTCTGAAAGCCACGCGGTTTTTTTTGCCAGCCATAATTGGCTTTGCAAAATCAAGTCGCGCGCGGCGGCGTTTTGGGCGGCGATGAATTTTAAGTGCTTGGTCTTTGCGGAATGAACCGGCGTTTTGTTCAAAATTATCGCGTTCTTTCTAAAATCAATTCCGAGCGAAGGGTGCCGCTTAAAAAATCCTTCCGCGATTTTTCCCGCTTGGCCAACCAGATATTTGTTGTTGACCGCAAGCTGCTCGTCTTTTCCGGGGTTGTCGCCAATCACGATTATTTTTATTTGGTCGTCCTCTTGAATTTGGTCGAGGGCCTTGTTGTAAACTACTGGAGTTTGAATGGGGTAGTCGGGCGTGTCGTCTTTGGCGGCGCGCTTTTGAAGTGGAATCAGGCTTGAAGAAAGAGCGCTCCATTCCTCGCATTTTTTCTTGTAGTCATCGCAAAAAATTTTAAAAGCGTCAAATTGGTTTTTGTCCATCAAATGAATTATATTGCGCGTTATCCTTTTTATCAAGAATTCTTGGGAAAAGTTGTTATAACTGGAGATGCTGGCAACGGTTTTGCAAGCCAAAAACGGCGCGTTTTTGCTCATAGGAAATTATTTACTAAGTCTTGACAAAATTTAAAAAAATGGGCAGAATAATTTATTGTTTTTTTTTAAAAGACAGGAGGAAGTTATGAACCTTAAAAAAATTCTTGCCGCAGCCTTCTTGTGCGTTGGCTTGACAGCTGGAGCTTTTGCAAAAAACCATCCTTATGGAATGGACATTGCCGTTGGAATCGTTGGCGTTGACGCTTATACATCTAGATATGGCAATGAAACTCTTAGCAACGCTTGCGTTGAACTTTTCCCGATAAAGGTCAACACTTATTGCTGCCCTTGGCTTAACAACCATCTTGGAATTTACGGCTCCATGGGCCTTTTGTGGTGCGGCATCGAGTGCGGCTACAAGGATAAGATTGGCGGCATTGAGTACGAGACGACCGGCATAGGCTACAATTTTGGACTTGAACTTATGGCAGGCCCCGCCTTTGGCGTCGACCTTGGCGACTCAAGCGTCCGCTTTCAGGTTGGAGCGCCCTTCCACTTCCAGTTTGGCGTGGGATCTATGGTAATGGACACTGCCAACAGAATGGACACATACACAGCCGATTTTTCTTACACAGCCTTTGGTTTGGGACTTACTCCCCAGTTCCGCTTTGGAGCCAAAGAAAAGTTGTGTTTTGTAGTCGGCATGGACTTTGTCTTTGACTTCTTGTATTCAAGAAAATTTGACGTGAATGTAATGGGAATAAAGCAAAGCGTAAAAGTTGAAAAAGACCCCTTCCACTTTGGTTGGAGGCCCTACCTTGGTTTGGGAATCAACTTCGGCAAGTAAGGCGCTTTGCTGAGTGCTTGACCTGACATTTCAATTTCAATAAAATAATCCCACTTGTCTAAAAAAACAGGTGGGGTTATTTTTTTATGGAATTCACTCAAGAAACAATTGACGCTCTTAGCGTCAACGAAGTTGAAATCATGAAGCGCGTTGCCGAAGAGCTGAACATTAAGGTTCAGCAGGTCAGCGCCGTAATATCTTTGGTCGCGGAAGGATGCACCATTCCCTTCATCGCGCGTTACCGCAAAGAGCGCCACGGCTCCCTAGACGAGCTTCAAGTGCGCGAAAGCGACCATCTTTACACCAGCTACAAAAATCTTGAAGAGCGCCGCTTGGAAATCGTAAAGGGAATTTTTGGCCAAGGAAAGTTGACCGAAAGTTTGTACAAGGCCGCTATGAGCGCAAAGACTTTGACCGAGCTTGAAGACTTGTGGGCTCCCTTCAAGAAAAAGAAGAAGACCCGCGGAATGGTCGCCATCGAAAAAGGCTTGGACGCGCTTGCCGACGCTATGCTTGAATTGGACGACGCGGCGCTTGAAGAAAAAGCCAAGGAATTTGTAAAGACTGACGCTGAAGATTCAGCGCTCAACGTTCCAACAGTAAAGGACGCTCTTGACGGAGCCAAGGACATCATAGCCGAGCGCGTTTCTCAAGACACCGACAACCGCGCCGCCGTTCACGAATTGTACATTCAGGCTGGAACGATTCAAACAAAGGGC
>JAILDQ010000222.1 GCA_024689365.1 Treponema sp.
TTGGGTTTGGATTCTATCGACGCGCTTGAATTGGGCGTGGCGCTAAAAAAGAAATTCAACATTAAGCTTTCCGCCGAAAGCGATGACAGCAAAAAGCATTTTGCGAGCGTCAACGCCTTGGCGGAATTCATCAATTCCGAAATCGGAAAATAAATCTTTGGAGGAAACAAAATGACAAAAGAAGAATTGTTCGGAAAAATTCAGGAAGTCCTTGAAAGCGACTTTGAAGTTGAAAAAGACAACGTAAAGATGGATTCAAAGCTCTTTGAAGACTTGGACTTGGATTCCATCGACGCGGTTGACCTTCTTTCAAAAATCAAACAGTACATGCCCGGAAAGCAGATTGATCCGGAAATGTTCAAGAACGCAAAAACTGTCGAGAACGTAATCGACTTGCTTTTGCCCAACGCTTAAAAAAATGAATTCGGCCGTAAAAAAAATCGGCGGAATTTTACTTGCCATAGCAGGCGTTTTATATCCTGTACTGGTCTTTGTTCTCCTTGTGGTTTTCAAAGCGCCAGTCAGGATTATTTCTTTATGCGTAATAGCGCTTGCCCTTGCCTTTTTTTTGTCGGCCACCGGCAACTCTTCCAAAGGCGAGAACGGAAAAAGAAAACTCAATCCTAAAAACTTAATTTCTTCCATTTTCTTTTTGACAGTGGGAATTGTTTGCTTTGCCAGCAATTCGCCGCTTTTTTTAAAGCTTTATCCGTTGGCGGTTTGCGGAACTTTTTTGTTCGTTTTTGGAATGAGCCTTTTTTCGCCGCCCAACATCGTTTTCCGTTTTGCCACCCTTCAGGACAAGTGGATATTGTCGTCGCCTTACAAAAAAAGGGTTGAACGCTACTGCTTAAAAGTCACCCTCGTTTGGTGCGCCTTCTTTATCTTGAACGGGGCGGCGGCTGTCTTTACCGCTTTTTTTTGCTCGGAGAAAATTTGGGCATTTTACAACGGCGGGATTTCGTATATAATAATGGGACTTATTTTTGGAATAGAATTCATCATAAGGAGTTTTGCAAACAAAAAAATGAACGATTACTTTCCTATCACTCAATTTAAGGCGAACAGCCGCAAAGACGACTATATCCTTTGCTACGACGACACTTGGTCAAAAAAAGAATGGAAGACTTGGCTAGACTTTTTGACAGACACAGCTAAAATGCGAAAAATCATTCAAGAAAAAAATTCAAACGAATTCATTTTGCACTGCAACGACTACTGGCTCTTTTTGGTCACTTTTACGGCGCTTCTTCAGTGTAAAAAGCAAGTCATGCTCACCGCAAACATCACTCAGGAATTCATCAAAGAAATGAGAAAGCCTGGCTACGAATTTTTTACCGATGCCCAAAATCTTCCGGACTCAACTTTTATTCCTGAAGCGATAAAAAACGCCCCGCAAGTTTTGGAAGAAGAAATCAGAACCGCTCCGGCAATTGACGCCGACCAAACGCAAATTCATATGTTCACGTCTGGAAGCACAGGAAAGCCAAAAGACGTAATCCAAAGAATGACAGAATTTAACGAAGACAACGCCTTTGTATTCAGCAAGTGGGGCGATGAATTTAAAAAAAGAAAGCTCGTGGCGACGGTTAGCCAGCATCACATCTACGGCTTTTTGTTCACAATCGCGCTGCCCTTTGCCGCCGGCGTTCCTTTCCGCAGAAGAAGAATAGAAATTCCTAACGAGTTTGAAAAGCTTACCGACGAAAAATATATCGTCATCGCGGTTCCTGCATTCTTAAAGCGAACCAACGAAGTTGAAGACAAGCTTCCGTTGAACGATTGCTTTATTTTTACAAGCGGCGGCGTTCTGCTTCCGGAAGTGGCGAAAAAGACCAACGAAGTTTTTGGCTTTTGGCCTGTCGAAGTTTACGGCAGCACAGAAACAAGCGGCATCGCATGGAGGCAAAGCAAAAACGGCTTGGAATGGACTCCCTTTGACAACGCGCAAATTTGGAAAAACCAAGACGGCTGCCTTGTGATAAAATCGCCTTACATCAAAGACCCAAAGGGTTTTGAAACCGCTGACTTGGTGGACATCCACGACGACGGCCGCTTTATTCTAAAAGGCCGCGCGGACTCAATCGTAAAGATAGAAGAAAAGCGCGTTTCCCTTACGGAAGTGGAAAACCGCTTGCTTCAATCCGGCTTTGTCCGCGACGTTTGCGTTGTTGCGATGAACGACAGAAGGCAATATTTGGCCGCCGCGATTCAATTCAACGACAAGGGAAAAGAAAAATTTGAAGGCGCCAAAAAGTTCGACATAAACATGTTCTTCCACGATTACTTGATGGACTTTTTTGAAAACGTTGTCATTCCAAAAAAATGGCGCTTCCTTGACGCGATTCCCAGCGACTTGCAGGGTAAGCACAAAAAGCTGGAAATACAAGCGCTCTTTGCAAAAGAAGAATAGAAATGGACCAAAATAGTTCACCGACCCAAAAGCGCGCGCCGGAAACTGGCAGCAAGACTGGGATTTCTTGCAAAACCAAAAAGGCGGCCATTAATCCAGTGGCCGCGCTTGCCTTGTGCGCCCTCTTGTGGAGTTTTGGCGGCGTAATCATAAAGCTCATAAAATGGGACGCGCTTGCCATCGCCGGAATCCGAAGCCTTTTGGGAATGATCACTGTGACCATCGCCTTTAGACGGCCGCCTAAGTTATTTATAAGACGCGAAGAAAATAGTTTGCAAGACCAAAAAGCGCGGCCCGCAAAAATCGACGCGCGGGCGACGGTCAACTTGCTGCTTGGCGGAATCCTTTACGCGGCGACGATGCTGCTCTTTGTTCCCGCCACAAAAATGACAACAGCCGCAAACGCGATTTTGCTTCAATACACTAATCCGATTTACATAATAATTTTTGGGCCGCTTTTGACTGGCGAAAAAAACGATTGGATTGACTTTGTAGCGGTGGCGGGAATTTTAGCGGGAATGATTTTGCTGCTCTGGGGAGATTTAGGCGGCGGACAAATGACCGGAAACATTTTGGCCTTGCTTTCCGGCGTGACTTACGGCGGAACTACGATTTTTTTAAGGCGGGCAAAACAAAGCCATCCGTCCGATTCGCTTAACCTTTCGTGCCTGCTTTCATTTTTGTTCGCGCTTCCCTTTATCGCAAAGGCGGGCCTTCCTCAAAGCGCTTCTTCCTACCCCGCCTTGATTTGTCTTGGCGTTTTTCAAATAGGCTTGCCCGCCGTCCTTCTTTCTTTGGGAATTGAAAAAGTTCCCGCTCTAAGTTCTGTAATCATAACGATGATAGAGCCGATGATGAATCCAGTTTGGGTCGCGCTCTTTGCGGGAGAAGTTCCAAGCCTTTCAAGCATTTTTGGCGGCCTTGTGATTTTGGCCTTTATCATAGCCCACGTAGCCCTAAAACACGCCGCCGCAAAAAGAAAATTGCTAGAGTCGAATTGCCAGTAGTCCGCGTGAGCGGACAGTAAATACTTCCACTAGCAAAACGGCTCTTTAGAGCCGTATTCTGTTTCTTAGCGCGACGGCGGGGAAATCTTTCAACTCGATTTTGTTGCCGTCCGCGTCAAGAATGTTTCCGTTCAAAAAGCCAAAGATTGTGTCGTAGGAAGCGTTTACCGCGATGAAGTTCGCTTTTCTTGAATATGAGTTTTGCGGAACAAAGGTCAAGTCAACCATGCTTTCGTAATCCTGGGCGTTCCAGTCTTTTGCGATTCCAAAAGGATGGGTTATGCAAACAGGCGGAAGCGGAGTGAATTTTCCGTCAACAAACAAAACGTTGTCGTTGTATTTTTTTGTGTCCACCGCGTCCAAGCTGGTGGTGGAAAATCTCAATGAAAGTTTTTTTCCGTCAACAAAACCTGTGGCCATAACGTTTTCGCCGCTAGTGATGAATTTGTAGTAAGCGCGGTTCACAAATAGCAAGGAATTTCCGAGAGCCTTTTCCGCGGCCGCTTTTTCCACGCCGTCGATTTCCATGTTCGATTCAACTGGAACTGACGCGTACCAAGTGGCTGAACACCTTCGCATTGTTGGAGCGGGCTTTACCGAAACTATTTCTTCCGCGGCGCTGTCGTTAAAGTTTCCGCTGGCGGAAATTTTTATTTCAGGCCTGTGGCTAAAGCCCCGAACATGAACAGAAATAGAAAGCTTTCCGTCATCGTGGTTCCAAGCCAAACGGGTTTTTCTTCCGCGAACAATAGTAATGCATTGGCCTTTAGTCAATTTTGTCGGAATCATTTTTCGGCGGACGCCAAGGAATTTTCTGTAAACGTATTTTGTTCCGCGCTTAGTGTTCCACAAAGAAAATTCCGCCATATTCAAAAGCTTGTTGTCGAAATACTGAAGCAAGCCAATGTAGTCGCCTATAGAAAAAACATAAACCACGCGCGCCCTGATTCTAAGTCGGGAAATAATCGGCGGAAGCGGAATGCCCGCGTATGGAGTGGTCACGCCCTTTATGTCAAGCTTTTTGGGAAGAGTGTCGAATGTTCCAAAAACCGGCTTTCCGTTTTGAATCAACTTTTCTGGAGCCGGAGTAATTTCGCGCGTGTACATTTTATCTAATTATACAGCATTTTAAGTGAATTTGCTAGAGCATTCTTGTTTGCTTTTTGTATTCAGCAAAGCCGGGCTTTCTTGACTGGCGTTTTTCCGCCATAGGAATGCTGGCAAATAAAAAGAGGCACGTGTTCACAAGAGCGCCCGCAAAGAAAGGCCAGCGGTCCGGCATGGCAAAAAAACAAACGAGCGCGACGCTCCACCAAATTAAAATTTCACAAGCGTAATTTGGATGGCGCGAATGTTTCCACAAACCGATTCTGCAAAAACCCCCGACGCCGCTTTTTCTAAAAGAATGCATTTGACAATCCGCGATTCCTTGGAAGATTGGAGCGGCAAAAGCAAGCGCCAAAAAAAGCGCGCAAATCGGTTTAAAGGCCGCGCCCTCGCGAATGACTGTCGCCGCCGGCAAAACGCAAAGGTAAACAACAAGCGTAGGAAAAAGATGTATGCCCAAAAAGTTTATCAGGGGATAAAAAATTCCGGTCTTTTCCTTTAGCATCGTATAGCGCCAGTCTTGGTATTCAAAGCTTTTAAAGTTATAGGACCAGTTGGCCGTAAGGCGGACGCCCCACAAAAGAACCGCCGCAAAAAGAACCCACGCAAAGGAATTCCCTCCGCGCCTTGCGAGAGCGGCCAACAAAATGACCGGCGGTTGGACGCTCCAATATGGGTCGTAGACCGACGCGTTCCCAAAAATTAGGCTAAAGGTAAAAACGATTGCCGTG
>JAILDQ010000226.1 GCA_024689365.1 Treponema sp.
GGCGTTTTCAAAGTCCGCGCCATTTGATTGGTCTAAAATGGGCATGAATGCATTGTAGCGCCAGTTGCGCGGATTATGCAAGAATTGCGGGCATGATTTTTTTTTCGATTGCGCGTGACAAATTTCCCAAGCTGCGCTAAAATTATATAATTCAATTTTGCTGCTAAAAAAGTTTTGGGGGGAGCGAATGGACGATAAAGTTTCCGTCGCGGGGATAAAACAAATCGCGGTGATTACAGGCGCGTCGGGCGGCCTTGGAAAAGAGTTTGTCCGACAAGTCATAAATGAAGTTGACGAGCTTTGGGCGATTGGACGCAACGTTCAAAAGCTTGAAAGCCTAAAAGACTCTTATGGCGAATCAGGCTCGAAAATAATTCCGCTTCAAATGGATTTGTCCGACACAAAATCCTTTGCGACGCTTGTCAAAAAGCTGGAGGCTTCGGGCGGAAAAAACGCTCTTGAAGTTCGCTGGCTTATAAACAACGCCGGCGCGGGCCGTTTTGCCCCTTCAACGGATTTTTCTACAGAAGAGCTTTCTGGAAACATAACCACTCATTGTACGGCAATCGCCGCTCTATGCAATATTTGCGTTCCCTACATGAAAGCGGGCGACCATATTGTAAACGTTTCCTCTCAGTCCGCTTTTTGCCCGCTTCCGTACATGAATCTTTACGCGGCTACAAAAGCCTTTGTTTACAGTTACACACGCGCGCTTGGCGAAGAGCTTCGGGCGTCAGGAATAATTGTGACCGCCGTTTGTCCGGGCTGGATAAAAACTTCTCTTTTGCCGGAAAAGCTTAACGGCCGCAAGGTGAACTTTCCCTTAATCGTTACCGCAGACAAAGTCGCCGCAAAGGCGATAAGGGACGCGCGCCGGGCAAGGGCGCTTTCGATTTATCGTTTTACGGTTCGATGCGTCGCTTGGTTTCAGCGCCATTGTCCCCACAACTTTTCTGTATGGCTTTGGGGCCGAATGGTCAAAAAGTATGTTTAAAGCGCCTGCGCTTATGGCGCGGGAATGTCTCCTTTTTTTAAAACCTGTTGATTTTAAAGCTCAAATCTGATAGTATCTTTTTATGAAAGTCGCTATATTTTTTGGGTCAAAATCAGACACTGAATCCATGAAAAAAGCCGCCGGCGTATTGAACGAATTTGGCGTGGAATGCAAAGCCTTTATAATTTCTGCGCATCGAGCGGGCGCGCTTTTGCGAAAAACTGTTAGTCAAGTTGAGGCTGACGGCTTTGAAGTGATTATCGCTGGAGCCGGTTTGGCGGCGGCGCTTCCTGGCGTTATTGCCGGAATGACAACGCTTCCCGTTATCGGCGTTCCTCTTGAATGCGTTTCTGAAAAGTCAAACGGTTTGGGCGGAATGGACGCGCTGCTTTCAATCGTTCAAATGCCGCCGCAAATTCCAGTCGCGACTGTTGGAATTGGAAATTCAAAAAACGCCGCTTATTTGGCCGTTCAAATTCTTTCAATAAAATATCCTGAACTAAAAGAAAAGCTTCTTGCCTTTAGAAAAAAATTGTCGGAAGACGCGGATAAAAACAAGGATATAGAATTATGATTCAAATGGAAGAGAACTTTGACGACAAGCTTCACGACGAGTGCGGCGTTTACGGCGTTTACATTCCAAAAGGGGAAAATGGAGAATTTCCCAAAGACGCAAATCCCGCCGCGACGTGTTACTTTGGCCTTTATTCCTTGCAGCACCGCGGACAAGAAAGCGCGGGAATCGCTGTCTACGACGGAAAAGAAATCAAGGTAAAAAAAGACATTGGTTTGGTTGGGGATGTTTTTTCCCATGAAGACATAAGCAATCTTTCGGGCTACGCGGCGGTAGGACACGTTCGTTATTCAACCGCCGGCGGAAAAGGCGTTGAGAACGCCCAGCCAATGGTAAGCCAAATGAAGTTGGGAAGCGTCGCGGTTGCCCATAACGGCCAGCTTGTGAACTACGAGCAGCTTCGCGAAATGCTTGAGGAAACGGGAAGCACTTTCAACTCTTCAAGCGACACGGAAGTAATCGTAAAGCTAATCGCCAAAAGCTACAAAAAAGGCCTTGAGCGCGCTTTGACCGACACGATTCAAATGATAAAGGGGTCATTCGCTTTGTGCGTTTTGACTGAGAACGGCCTTGTAGGAGCGCGCGACCCTAACGGCATTCGACCCCTTTGCTTGGGCAAGCTTGAAAACGGTTGGGTTTTGTCCAGCGAATCTTGCGCGATTGACGCGGTTAACGGAACTTTTGTTCGCGACATTTTACCAGGCGAAATAGTAATCATCAACGACGACGGAGTTCTTTCTTTTGAGTTTGGAGAAAAAACTTCAAAGCGCTCTTGCATTTTTGAATACGTTTACTTTGGCAGGCCCGATTCTATCATGGACGGAATTTCCATCGAAGAGGCCAGACACAGAATGGGCGCCACGCTTGCAAAGGAAAGTCCTGTAGCCGCCGACATTGTTGTTGGCGTTCCGGACAGCGGTTTGGGCGCGGCGCTTGGCTATTCCAGAGCCACAGGCATTCCTTATTCAAACGCAATCGTGAAAAACAAATACATTGGAAGAACCTTCATCGCGCCGACGCAAAAAGAGCGCGAGAACATGGTTTACGTAAAGCTCAACGCGCTTAAGTCCGAGTTGAACGGAAAGAGCGTGGTTGTGATTGACGACTCGATCGTTCGCGGAACCACCAGCCGCCGCTTGATTCAAATCTTGCGCCGCGCCGGAGCCAAGGAAGTTCACTTTAGGGTTTCAAGCCCGCCGGTAAAATTTCCGTGTTACTTTGGAATCGACACTCCAAGCCGCGCGGAACTTATTTCAAGCGCCCATGACGTTGAGGAAATCCGAAAGGAAATCGGCGCTGATTCCCTTGCCTTTATTTCAGTTGACGGAATGTTGGAAGCCTTGCGTTCTTGCAGTCCTGAAAACTTTGGCTATTGCAAGGGCTGCTTTACCGGCGAATATCCGATGAGCGTTCCCGGCGAATTGAACGGAAAAAAACTTAGCGACAATTAAAAGGTCGGCTGGCCCAAAGCGAATGCTTGCCCAACGCCGATAGGAGGAATTAAAATGAATTACAAAGAATCTGGAGTTGACGTAGAAGAGGGATACCGCGCGGTTAAGGAATACAAAAAGGCCGCAAAAAAAACAGCCATCCCCGGTCTCCTTTCAGACTTGGGAAGCTTTAACGGAATGTTCTCCGTTCCAAAGGGAATCAAAAATCCCGTTATGGTCAGCGGAACCGACGGCGTTGGCACAAAACTCGACATCGCCTTTCAGATGAAAAAATACGACACGGTTGGAATCGACTGCGTCGCCATGAGCGTCAACGACATCTTGTGCTCTGGCGTTCAGACTTTGTTCTTCCTTGATTACGTCGCTTGCGGAAAGCTTGACGCTCCCGTTGCCGCGGAATTGGTGAAGGGCGTTGCCGAAGGCTGCTTGCAAACCGGCTGCGCCTTGCTTGGCGGCGAGACCGCTGAAATGCCCGGCTTTTACGATGTTGGAAAATACGACCTTGCCGGCTTTGGAGTTGGCGTTGGCGAAAAGTCAGAAATGATTACCGGAAAAGCCATCAAGGAAGGCGACGTTTTGATTGGCCTTTCTTCGACCGGCGTTCATTCAAACGGTTTTTCCCTTGTGAGAAAATTGGTCAAAAACTTTAAAGAGCCTTTTGTTTTGAACGGAAAAAAGACTGGAAAGACGATTGGCGAAGTTCTTTTGACACCGACTCGCATTTACGTAAAGCCTGTAATGCAGGTTCTTAAAAAATACAGAAAGAGCGTTCACGGAATGGTTCATGTTACCGGCGGCGGCTTTTACGAAAACATTCCCCGAATGTATCCAAAAGCGCAAGATGGAAAAAAGCAGTTGATTTCAATCATCAAGCGCGACTCTTGGGAAATCCCGCCAGTCTTTGGCGAATTGATTAAGCGCGGCGCCGACGTTGACAAGGTTTACAACACATTCAATATGGGAATCGGTTTTGTTCTTGCGGTTAAGAGCGCTGACGCGGACAAGATTGTTCAAATGTTCAACAAAAACGCAAGCAAGTATTCAAAGCCTGGAATCCCGGACATGAAGGCCTATAAAATCGGCCGCGTGGCAAAAGCCGCCGGAGCGGTAAAGAGCCAAAAAGACGCTCTCTTGTTTGAGGACTAAAATGAAACGCGTCGCGGTCTTAGTTTCTGGAGGCGGAACCAATTTGCAGGCTTTGATTGACTGGCAGCAAAGCCAGGCGGATTGTCCTTACAAAATTGTTCTTGTGGCTTCAAACACAAAAAACGCCTACGCTTTGGAGCGCGCGAAAAAAGCCGGAATCCCAGCCTTTGTAAAAAGTCCGGTTGGAATTCTCGGAAAGGAAAAAGCCGCCGCTTCAAGCCGCGAAGAAAAAATGCTTGCGGTGAGCGACGCGATGCTTGAGCTTTGCAAGGATAACAAGGCCGACATAATCGTTCTTGCCGGCTACCTTAGCGTTTTGAGCGGCGCGATTGTCAATGAGTATTCAGGTAGAATCATAAACTTGCATCCGGCTCTTTTGCCAAAATTCGGCGGAGTGGGAATGTGGGGCGAAAACGTTCACAAGGCGGTTCTTGCCGCCGGTGAAAAGGAAAGCGGCTGCACTGTTCACTTGGTTGACGCCGGCTGCGACACCGGAAAAATCTTGGTTCAAAAAAAAGTGCCCGTAATGCCTGGAGACACCGTAGAAAGCCTTTACGCCCGAATCGCTCCAAAAGAGCACGAGGCGATTGTCGA
>JAILDQ010000241.1 GCA_024689365.1 Treponema sp.
CGCAAAAAATGCGCCGCCGCAAAATCATCTTCAACTCGTACTTCAAACATAAAGCCATTCTAGCGCGCATTGCTTGAAATTCATAGCGCTTTGCGGTAAAATATTCGCGCTATGGAAAAAAAGTTGTCTTCGTTGTTGGACTCATTTGAATGCAAGGCTGTCGCGGCGGACGGCGTTAGCCCGCTTGACGAATCCTTGATTGGAGCCACGCCCGTTTGCGGTTTGGCATTTGACTCGCGCGAAGTTAAAAACAATTATCTTTTTTTCGCTCTTCCCGGAACGCACGTCAACGGCAACCAATTCATCGCGCCGGCGATTGACGCTGGAGCGAGCGTTGTAATTTTTCAAGACGACTTGACGCGGGACCAAAGCGTTCAAATCGCAAAGTCAATTGTCACCCGAGCTCTTGGAAACATGAGCGACTCTCAAAAAAAATCTTCAGACTTGGTGATGCCTGTTTTGCTAAAAGTTCAAGACGCTAGAAAAGCCATGGCGCCTGTGGCTTCCGACTTTTACGGAAACCCTTCAAAAAAATTGATTGTAATCGGCGTTACGGGAACTGAAGGAAAGTCTTCAACTGTTTCTTTCATTTGGCAGCTTTTGCGCTTGTCCGGAAAAAAGGCGGGCTTTATTTCAACCGTTCAATATTCCTTGGGCGGAGAGGCCGTTGCAAATCCCGTTCACGCGACAACGCCCGAAGCGCCAATCATTCAGCGCGAATTGCACGAGATGGTTCAAAACGGCTGCGAGTACGCGGTTGTCGAAAGCTCCAGCCACGGTTTGAGCAAAAAGCTTGGCCGCTTGGACAAGGTTCTTTTTGACTGCGGCGTTTTTATGAACGTAACGCTAGAGCACTTGGAGTTCCACAAAACTTTCGAGCAATACCGAGACGACAAAGCGAACTTGTTCCGAGCCCTTGACGAGCACGATCACCACAAAATCGTGAACAACGTTGACTTGGATTTGATTCCCTGCGGAATCGTGAATCTGGAAGACCCTTCCGCCAAATATTTTGCAGACGCGACAAAAGCGGCTTGCTACGGCTTTAAGACAAAAGAGGCGCAAGAGATTGAAGGCGTGGAATATTTGAACGCGACAAAAATCAACGCCGCGGAAAACATTTTGGAATTTGAAATCGAGCATGGCTCGGTTTTTGACCAAAGCCACGAAAGCATTGGCGCGAGCACATCTTGCGTCGGAGCCTTTAACGTCCTGAACATTATGGCGGCGATGATTGCCGTAAACAAAATGGCAGGAATTCCCTTGCGCGATTTGGCCCGCCGCGCGGCAAGCCTTGTTCCCGTTACGGGCCGAATGACAAAGATTCAGCGCGGACAAGACTTTGAAGTCATTGTCGATTACGCGCACACGCCAAGCAGTTTTGAAGCGATTTTTCCTCCAATCAGAAAGCGCTGCTCTGGAAAAATTTTCGCCTTGTTTGGAAGCGGCGGAGAGCGCGATTTGACAAAACGGCCTTTGCAAGGACAAATCGCCGCCAAGTATTGCGACGTGATTGTTTTGTGCGATGAAGATCCGCGCGGCGAAGACCCCAAAGAGCTTTTGGAGCAAATCGCTGTCGGCGCTAAAAAGGAAGGCAAGGTTCTAAACGCAAACTTGCTCATAATTCCTGACAGGCCAAAAGCAATACGCCAAGCCTTTTCCATGGCGAAAAAAGGCGACATAGTTTTGTTGCTCGGAAAGGGACACGAAAATTCAATTATATACAAAGACCGCGCGATGCCTTACGACGAAATCGCCGAGGCAAAAAACGCTCTCGCGGAATTGGGATACAATAAGGAAGTTTAAAATGAATCTAGCGATTTTATTCGGCGGAAAGTCAAGCGAACACGAAGTTTCTCTTGTAAGCGCAAGTTCAGTAGTCCGCAATTTGGACAGCTCAAAATATAAGATCATTCCAATCGGAATCGCAAAAGACGGAAAATGGTATTTGCAAAGCGAAGAGGAATTGGCCCGCGTTCAAAAAGACGTCAAGGCCTCTTTTAAAATTACGGAAGACGCGGCAAATCTTGTCAACGTGATTCCTGGCGGCGCGAAAGACGCTCTTACAGTTCAGGGAAAATCCTTGAAAGCCGACGCGGTCTTTGGCGTGGTCCACGGAACTTTTTGCGAAGACGGCGTAATGCAGGGCTTGCTTGCGGCGGCCGGCCTTCCCTACGTTGGCTGCGGAGTGATGGCCAGCGCGATAACAATGGACAAGGAAAAAACAAAAGTCGTTTGGAACGACAAGGGACTTCCAATCGTTCCTTATTATTGTTTTACAAGAGCCGACATAAACGACAACAAACGCTACGACGCTTTGGTGGAAAAAGTCATCGCCGACTTTGGATTTCCGCTTTTTGTAAAACCGTGCAACGCAGGCTCTTCCGTTGGCGCAAGCAAGGCTTTAAACGCGCGGGAATTTTCCATGGCTCTTGGCGAAGCCTTTATGTGGGACAACAAGGTTTTGGTTGAAAAAGCGATTAACGCGCGAGAGATTGAATGCAGCGTTACAGGAAACGCAATCATTCAAAATCCCGAAAATTCTTTTAGCGGCGTAAAAGCCTACACGCCCGGAGAAATTCTTCCGACCCATGAATTTTACGATTACGACGCAAAGTACAACGACCCCGACGGCGCGGCGCTAAAAATTCCCGCGAACATCGACCAAGAGACTCTCAAGAAAATTCAAGAGACTGCCGTCAAAGCTTACACAGTTTTGGATTGCTCGGGCTTGAGCCGAGTTGATTTTTTCATCGACAAGGATTCGGGAAAAATTTACTTGAACGAAATAAACACGATTCCGGGCTTCACTTCCATCAGCATGTTCCCCAAAATGTGCGAAGCTTCGGGCCTTGCATACAAGGATTTAATCGACCTGTTGATTAACGAGGCCTTGGAGCGCTTTGATTCAAACAAAAAGCTTATGACTTCGCGACAATCGTAAAAGGAGATTAAAATGAAAGCGCATCTTTATCCGCAAGGTTCTTTTTTTAAATCGATTGAAGACATTAAAGACAAACACATAACCGTAATGGGCTTGGGCCTGAACGGCGGCGGAGAGGCGGTCGTTCGCTTTTTGTTAAAACATGGCGCTTACGTTTTGGTCACCGACATGAAAAGCGAAGAGCAATTAAAGCCCACAATCGATTCGATTGCAAACGATTCAAGCATTGACAAAGAGCGCTTGACTTACGTTTTGGGCGGACACAGGATTCAAGATTTTCGCGACGTGGATTGCGTCATAAAAAATCCTGGCGTTAAAATTCAAGGGAACGAATTTTTGTCCGCCGCGCCCGCAATCGAAACCGACATCAGCATGTTCTTGCAATTTTCAAAAGCGCCGATCATCGCCGTTACAGGAAGCAAGGGAAAATCGTCAACGGTAAGCGCGATTCATTACGGATTAAGACAGGCTGGCTTTGACGCTTTTTTGGGCGGAAACATAACGGTAAGCCCCCTTACTTTTTTGGAAAACACAAACGAAAAAACGCCTGTCGTCTTGGAGCTTTCAAGCTGGCAGTTGGCAGACCTTAGAGGCCGCGGCTTGCTCAAGCCAAAAATCGCCTTGATTACAAAAATCGTTCCAGACCACCAAAATTGGTACGGCAACATGGAAGACTACATCGCGGACAAAAAATTGATTTACGCCGACCAAAATCCGGAAGACTTTTTCATTTGCGACGCCGACAAAGATTCTCTTGGAACTGGACCTAAAGAAGGCGGCTCATGGGGCGACATATTCGCGAAAGAAGCGAAAGCGAAAGTTTTGCGATACAGCCAAGACCGTCTTGACGACTCGCAATACGGCGTTTGGCTTTCGTTTGACGAAAAAAACAATTTGGAAGCATACGCAAGAATTCCCGGAAAAGCGAACGAAACAAAAATCTTGGGAGAAATCAACGTTCCAGGCCGTCACATGAGGCAAAACTTGATGAACGCCGCGCTTGTCCTTTACGTCATGGGAATCGAGCCTGAAAAGATACAAAAAATTCTTGGCGAATGGAACGGCATTCCCCACCGCTTGCAATTCTTTCATCAGTGGAAAAATTCCTCGCAAAGAAACGTTCGCTTTTACAACGACTCTTGCTCGACCGTGCCCGAAGCGGCGGCGGCGGCAAACGCGGCTTTTGGAAAGCCTGTAATTTTCATAACGGGCGGAACAGACAAGGGCTTGGACTTTGAGCCTTTGGCCGCCGCCATGGATCCGTCGCTTGTGTCTTCAACGCCAGCGGCGGCCATATACCTTTTGGCGGGAAGCGGAACGGAAAAACTTTTGCCGCTTTTGCAAAAAGCGAAAATCTCTTTTAAAGGCCCTTACGATTCTCTTGAAAAACTAATGGCCGACCTAAAGACGGATTTGCAAGACAAAGATTCTTCGGCCGCGCAAAGCGACACTGTTGTGTTTTCGCCCGGCTGCGCATCCTTTGGAATGTTCACCAATGAGTTTGACCGCGGCGAAAAATTCATGCAAGCCGTTAAAAAAACTTTCTAACAAAAATCATTGAACAAAAAAAACGCTTGTGAAAAACACAAGCGCTTTTTTTTGCCTAAAATTTTATAAGCGGAAAATTATTTTTTCCAAGGCTTTGTTCTAATGTAAGTTTCGTTTCTGTCGCTTCCAACCGATACGATTCCTACAGGAGTGTTTGTAAAATCTTCGATGAATTCGATGTAAGCCTTTGCGTTCTTTGGCATCTTTGAATAAGAGCCGCACTTTTTGAGGTCTTTTTTCCAACCTTCAAATTTCTGCAAAACAGGCTTGGCCGCGTTCAAAGCGGGAATGCTTGTCGGGAACTCGGTCACGATTTTTCCGTTGATGTCGTAGGCGACGCAAGCTTCGATTTCATCCATGTCGTCATAAATGTCAAGGTGAGTCAAAACCAAAGAGTCAATTGAATTTACATGGCAAGCGTAGCGGAGGGCAACCAAGTCCAAGTAGCCGCAGCGGCGCGGACGGCCTGTTGTAACGCCAAACTCGTTTCCTGTCTTGCGAACGTAGTCGCACAACTCGCCTTCGCTTTCTGAATTGAATTCGCTGGGCATCGGACCGTTTCCGACGCGAGTTTCATACGCCTTGAAGACGCCAAAAATTTTGTCCAAAGAGCGGGGTCCGATTCCTGAGCCGGTTGAAGCGCCGGCTGAACAAGAAGCGCCGCTTGAAACGTAAGGATATGTTCCGCTGTCAATGTCAAGCATCGCGCCCTGGGCGCCTTCAAACAAAATGTTTTCCTTGCGGAACTCCCACATTTTTTCGGCAATGTTTACGCGCATTGAAAGAAGCTTTTCCATGTATGGCTTTAGGAAATCCTTGTCGGCTTGGTCAAGGTCGGCCATTTTTTCGTCCCAGTCAAGGTCGGCCAAGCGGATTCCGTCGCGCTCAGATTTTTGTGAATAAGTCGTTCCGATTCCGCGGCCTGTAGTTCCAATCGGGCGCTTGCGGGCGGCGTCGCGCTTTTTGTCCATTTCGCGATAGCCTGGCAAAACGATGTGGGCTCGGTCAGAAATAAAGACGCGGCCTTCCCAATCAATTCCGTTGTCCTTAAGCATTTTCAATTCGTTGAAGAGCGCCTCTGGATCGACAACCATTCCCGAACCAAGGAAAACTGTTTTTCCTGGATACAAGATTCCAGACGGAACTTGGTGCAAAGCGTATTTTTTTCCATCAACTACAATTGTGTGACCTGCGTTCGCTCCGCCAGCAAAGCGGACAACGTATTTTGCGTCTTGCGCCAAAAAGTCAACAATTTTACCCTTGCCTTCGTCACCCCATTGGGCTCCCATTACGACAACGTTCATTCTGTGCCTCAAATTAAAAAATTTGCCAAGAAAGCGCGAGCATCGCAATTTCTTAACGCATAGATTATAGCGATATTGAAGAATTTATTCAACAAGCGCGCTATTTCTGCCGATAATGAAATTATGAAAATGGCGGCTATTTTGCCGGTTGTACTCGGCGTATTGAAAAATCCAATTGTCATCATAACGGCGGCGGTAATCATTCTTTACCTGAACTTTGTCTTTTTTGTCGCGCGTTATGTAAAAAAGCCGCCGCGTCCAAAGAGGAAAAAA
>JAILDQ010000245.1 GCA_024689365.1 Treponema sp.
GTTGTTCCAAAGAACTTTGAAAAGCGAATGGCGGTGTCGGCGGTAATGGCCCGCTTGCCTCGAATGATTTCTGAAATACGCGTCTCAGGCACATTTATTTCTTTTGCAAGCCTGTAAGCGCTGACATTCATGGGTGAAAGAAATTCCTCTTTTAAAATTTCACCAGGATGCACATTGGGCAGTTTTTCTTTAGTGGTAGTCTGTGATTTTAACATTATCCGCGCCTCCATCCTTAAATCCAAAAACAATACGCCATTGGTCGTTTATTCTTATTGAATAAAATCCTTCTAAATTCCCAGAAAGCTCTTCAAGCCGATTTCCTGGCGGAATACGCAAATCAAAGGCCTTTTCAGCGGCGGCAATCATACGAAGTTTTCTCCGCGCTACATTTTGAATTTCCGGCGGAAGTTTTTTGCTGCGAAAGCCATTAAAGATTAACTCAGCCTCCGTATCGCCAAAAGACCTTATCATGCAAGAATACTAACGCAAAACAGTAGTATTGTCAAGATTTTACGCGCTTTATTTCCGCAAACAGCAACACAAGCGGGAGCCGCACGTTCTTTTAATTCCCTGCCATCCAGTTTTCTTGTTCTTTGCTGATTTTCTTGTCCCACATAAAGCGAGCGAGATAGATGAAGGGGGTGTCCAGGAGGCTGGTGCAAACGTAGATGACGTAGCCTGAAAGAGTGATTGCGAACAAGGTGGCGCCGTCGTAAAGGCCGGCGAAGGCCAATACGTTAAAGAGAGTGATGTTTACCGCTTGGCTTATCAAGGTTGAGCCGTTGTTGCGAAGCCACAGGAATGAGCGGCGGTTTCCGCAAAGTTTTTTTGAAAAGCTCCACCATCTGTCGTAGAGCCAAATGTCGATGAATTCGCTCACCGCAAAGCCGATAAAACTGGCCGCTACGATTCTGGGCGTGTTGGCAAAAAGGCCTTTCATATAAACAAAGGCAAAGTCGTTTGAAGAAGGAATGTAAAAGCGCCAAATTGAAGAAAAGAAAACAAAGGCAAGGCTTGCGATGATTCCCAAAAAGACTCCGCGGCGGGCTTCCCTTTTTCCGTAGAACTCGCTCAAAAAATCTGTCGCCAAAAAAGTTGAAGCAAAGAGAGTGTTTCCCAAGGTTTGCTCAAGGCCAAAAGCGTTGACCAAAACGGCGACCTCAACATTGGCAAGAATCGTGCAAATGGCAATCCAAGCGAAAATTCCGCCCTTTGAAAAAAAACGGAAGGCGACAATAACGCCGCCGAACGCGAAAACAAGCGAGGCGACCAACAGAAATTCATTTATCATTTTTTCTCCTTTTTGCGGCGGCGAGAATTTCATCGAGCCGCAAAAGGAACGAGTCAGGACTTTTACAAAAGCGCCTTTGCCGTTCCTAGTATTTTTTTAACGTCTGGATGGAATTTCGAACAGACGGTTTTAAACAATTTTTAGATAGGCTCGGTCTAAACCGTTCCTATTTTTAGAAGCCGAGCGTTCGCGCTCTTGAACGAAATCTTTTCTCCAGGAGCGAGCGCGAAAATGTTTTCCTCGGAAAAATCTTGGCCGTCAACGCTTCCGCTTCCTTCAAGAACGTAAAAGAGAACCACTCCCCCAGCCTTTTTTTCCGCGGAGTTTTCAAAAGAAAATTCGCCTTGAAGCTTTATTTCTTCCAAAGAAAAATACTCGCACTCAAAGCGGCCCGGAAAACTTGAGATTTTGTTCAAGCCTTCGTTCTTAATCGAAGCCAAGCCTTTTTGAACGTGAATCTCGCGCGGGCGGCCCCAGTCGTAAAGGCGGTAGGTTATGTCGCAGGACTGCTGGACTTCCATAAGCCTTATTCCTCCGCCTATCGCGTGAACCGTTCCGGACGGAATGAAAATGAAGTCTCCCTTTTTCACTTCAACTTGATTCAAGAAAGGGTCGAGCGCGTTTTTGGCGATTGCGTCTTCAAGCTTTTCGCGGCTTGGATTTCCGTTAAGGCCGTAGACAAGCTTTGCGCCCGGCTTTGCGTCAAGGATGTACCAGCATTCGGTTTTTCCGACATTGCCCGGTCCTTCGAGCAAGGCGGCAGTAGGGTCGTCAGGGTGAACTTGAACACTCAAAGATTGGTCTGCCTGAATCACCTTTACAAGCAAGGGATAAAGGCCGCCGCAATAGTCCATGAAATTCTTTTGGCATCCGTTGGGATGCGTTGAGGCAATCCACATCTCATAGCCCCAAACCTTGTCCATTTTTATCGCTTCAAGTTTTAGCATTCAAGTCTCCGATTTTTGCCGCTATTTTTCCCACAATTTTGCGGGATAGTAGCCGCTTGCGATTTTGGCGGCGATTTCTTCTTTTACGATTTCGCGGTCCTGGGGATATGTCATTCCGAACCAGCTTTCAGTTGAAGAGAAGAACTTGATCACGCCCTCGCCTCTTTTAACGATTTCGCTCGCGGCGACAGGCAACAAGGCCTCCTGCTTTGGAGTGTACAAGCCAGTCTTCTTGAAGTTTTCCCAGTAAACGTCAAAGCCTTCAAAAGCCTTTGGGCTAAAGCCAAAGAGGTTCATGCTGACCCATTCGTTTCCGGTGAACTCGGATTTTTTTCCGTCAAGCTCGGTGATGATTTTTGAGCCCTCGTAGTAAATCTTTGTGTTCTCAACGATTCCGTCCAAGAGTCCGTCTTTGACTGAACAAACTCCGCGGCTTACTGAACCGCTCTTGCTCATTGTCTTTCCAAGAACGTAGCCGACCATGGCGTGCTCAGTTGAATCGTTTGAAATAGAAGAAAGATAATCGCCCAAAGTCTTGAAGGCTTCGCGGCCATAATAGTCGTCGGAATTGATTACGGCGAATGGCTCGTGAATTTTTTCGCGGGCGCACAAAACCGCGTGAACAGTTCCCCAAGGCTTTTGTCGTTCGCTAGTCTTTGAGATTTCTTCGTCAGTCAAAAGGGATTCGCGCGACTGGAAGACGTACTCGGCGTCAAAGTTGGCCGCGATTCTGTCGAACAAACGCTCCCTAAAATCTTTTTCAATGTCCTTTCTGATTATAAAAACGACTTTTCCAAAGCCGCTTGCTTTCGCGTCGTAATTGGCAAAGTCCAAAAGGCACTCGCCGTTTTTTCCAACAGCGTCAATCTGCTTGACTCCGCCATAGCGGCTTCCCATTCCCGCCGCCAAAACTAACAATGTTGGTTTCATTCACATTCTCCTGTGTAATTTCCTGATAATTTTTCTATTATAAAGGTATAAATTGAATTATGCAAGGGCAAGTAAGTCAGGCTTGTTTTACGCGAATACATTTGGGCAAAAAAAAACACAAGCGCTCTCGCCGAAGCGCGCCTTAAATCTTGTGAACGCAATGGTAAAAAAAAACAAAAACGCTCCCGGTCGCGTAGCGACTCACGAAACCGCTAGCTAGCGTCGCTACACCTGTTTGCGCGTGTAACTATTGCACTTCGCCGCTTTCGCGGCTTCGCAAACAGAGTGTTTTCGTGAGTCGCTCCGCTCCCTCGCGCGTTTTTTTTTGGGTTTTTACCTTAAACGGGTTGTGGTGGAATTAGCGAACAAGTTTTAAGTCTCGCTTCGGCTGCGCGCTTTTTGGTTTGCCTTAGACGGCGGTTTTCGTCCGAAGGTTCACTCCCTCACGCGTTTTTTTGCTTTTACCTTAATAGTTGAACGTTTTTTGAAGCGAATATATTTTGGCAAAAAAAAACTGCTTCTGGTAAAAGAAGCAG
>JAILDQ010000312.1 GCA_024689365.1 Treponema sp.
GGATTATAATCACAGTAATCACCTTGATTTTCTACATTAAGGAATTGACTTCTGTCTTGGCTTTGCACTGGCTTTTGGTTTTGGCTAAAAACGCCTTGATTATCGGAGCCACATTGACTGTAAAGAATGGAAAATAAGAAACTTTTCTTTTTCGGAATTTTTCTCCTCTGCGGCCTTTGCTTTGCCGAAAAAGTTGTAGTCAATATTGAAGGCTACAAATCGCACAGTTCCACTGTCGTTCCAATTACAATTGAATGGAACGACGCGTGGTTCGAGCCGTTCGCGCAGGCAAAATACAATCACGAGCTTGCAAGGGCGGCCGGCGCCTTGTGCGCCGTTTCCTACAATTCGGCGCCAAAAGACGAATACAACATAATGGTTCAAACCTATTCGGCTTTTGGCGTAAACCCAAAAAACATTTTTTGGCGATACAAAATCGACTACACCGACAAAGAGTACGGCATAAACCAGGCCGCCTTTTCTTTGGCGAGAAAAAAATTGCCTTCAGGCCGCGACCTGGTCTTTATCGTTATCCGAGGAACTCCAGGCAACGAAGAGGAATGGCTTTCCAACATAAACGTATGGAACAGCTTTTTGCGCGACCCAAACGCGGCGGAACGGGAATACCACGAAGGCTTCTTGGGCGCCGTGAGCCAAATAGAGGAGCATCTTGAAAAATACGTTCAAGACAACGGCATTGACTTAAAGAAAGCCTCTGTATTGATTACAGGACATTCAAGAGGCGCCGCTTCCGCAAACCTTTTGGCAGGCCTTTTGGCGGACCAAGACAAAATTTCCATCGACAGAACATTTGTCTACACTTTTGCGACGCCAAACGTAACCGTTCGCGAAGACGCCCACGACGAAAAATACAATTTCATTTTTAACATAGTGAACGGAGAGGACATCGTTCCAACCGTTCCGCCATACGAAAAAAGATGGCGCTTCACAAAATTTGGAATAACAAAAGCGATTATAAATTCTTGGAATTGCGACGAAATAGACGTTTACCAAAATGAATTCATTCCAAAAATGAATTTCCTTTACAAAAAACTCATGGGCCGAGAATACTATCCATTCAACACGGGAACCTTCATTCCGTCAAAGATTGGCGACAGCATGGCCGTAATCAATCCGACAACAAGAAAATTTTACAGGGGCTTTTTCCCCTTGCATAAAAGATTGGCAAAAACCATCGCCAATGAATTTCCGTCGTCAGTCGAAGAGGAAGAAAGAAAGGCGATGGAGCTCAAGCAGGGAATAAAGCCTATTGAAGAAAACGAATCCATTTCCGTTCTAAAAAGAATCTTCAACTCAATAAAAAAGAAGGCCGACAAAAGAACAAGCGTTTTGATTGAATACAGCCTCAACGCCTTCATCGACATGCACGCGATGCAATCCTACTTGTCTTGGCTTATGGCCCTCGACGAGGACCATCTTTACTCAGACAGGCAAAGCGTCATATACAGAATCAAGGGCGTATTCAACGGCGCGGTCGTTGACGAACGAGGAAACATTTACGCGCAAATCTACGACGGCGTCTTGAACTTGAAGGTCACCAAAAGTCCATTGGCGGCATGGCAAATTCCGATTGGAAACTTCGGCCCGATTTCGTTGGGCTTCCCGCATTCAAAAAATTACTCCCTTTTGATTTACAGAAACTCAATCGTTCCAACACCAATACGAATTAGCATCGAACGATATGGACCAGACGGAAGCTTCTTGGGAGAAATCAGCAAAAAAGTCGCGGGGCCTCGAAGCGGATGCGTATACAACTTTACAGCGGGATTGGATTCTCTTTCCATGCCGGACGGAAGCCCTGCAAAATTCATAAAACTAAAAGGCCTTGAAGCTAAAAAAGCGCTCAAGGACGGACACCTTGTAAACACCGATGTTTCCCACATGAGTCTTGGCGTTCATTTTAGCACCGACGGTTTTTGGGAAATCGGCATGACAAGCGGCTTGCAAAAAATTTACTTGTCAACGCTAATCGGCATTAACGCCAACCACCCGTATACATCGCAATCATTCAGTTTGGGAATCGGAACGCAGCATTGTCTTTGCGGACCTGTCATGTTGAACGCAGAAGCCTACGCGCGCTTTGTCCGTTACACAGGCTATTTCCTTGACTACGACGACACCATTTACGATGACAAATGGCTTTTTTCAATGGTTCCGTCAACAAGACTTATGCTTTCTATAAAGCCTGCAAAGCGCGTTCAATTTTTCACGGCTTTTGAAATGAAATATCACATTTCGTCTTTAAACGAAGACTTGTTCTATTCAGACTACGGAAACAACAACTTGCATCCTTGGATAATAAGCGACACATTTTCTATACATCCTTCATTTCAATTTGGAATAAAACTATGAGCGGATCGACATTTGGAAAAATTTTTAGGGCGACGACTTTTGGAGAAAGCCACGGAACGGCTCTTGGCGTTGTCATTGACGGAGTGCCGGCAGGCGTGAAAATCGATCTTGAAAAAATTCAAGAACGGCTTGACCGCCGCCGTCCTGGCGCAAAAACAAACGGCAAAAGCAACGCGGCGGTCACAGCAAGAAGCGAAGCCGACAAGGCTGAAATCTTAAGCGGCGTCTTTGAAGGAAAAAGCCAAGGCACGCCAATCGCAATTGAAATCAGAAACACTTCGCAGCATTCAAAGGACTATTCAAATTTAAAAGACACCTTTAGGCCAGGCCACGCCGATTTTTCTTATTTTGAAAAATACGGTTTCCGGGACTATCGAGGAGGCGGCCGTTCAAGCGGAAGGGAAACTTGCGCCCGAGTCGCGGCTGGAGCGGTGGCCCTTCAATTTTTGGAGCAAGCGCTCGGAAAGAAA
>JAILDQ010000313.1 GCA_024689365.1 Treponema sp.
GGATTATAATCACAGTAATCACCTTGATTTTCTACATTAAGGAATTGACTTCTGTCTTGGCTTTGCACTGGCTTTTGGTTTTGGCTAAAAACGCCTTGATTATCGGAGCCACATTGACTGTAAAGAATGGAAAATAAGAAAAAAACTGTCGTCCTTTCTGTTATCAGCGCGTGTTCCGGCGGCGGAAGCCGCATTGTATGCATGGGCATAACGGGGGGACGGCGTCGAAGTTGACAAGGCTCTTATGAACGGCGAGAGCTACGAAAAATTCTTTACCAACAGCGAATTAATCGCCGCGCTAAAACAGCTTTTTGGAACCGCGTATTAACCGCGAGCGAAAGCTTCTTTTGGCTCCACCACTAGAAAAAAACGACAAAAACACGCTATAATTGCTCATCCTTATTTTATAAATTGGAAGCTTAAAAATGAAGATAATAGCCGCCGCGCTTTTAGCAGCGATTCTCTGCGGAACGCTAGCCGCGCAAAAAATCACCGTAAATGTCGAAGGACGAGGAGCCGAAAAAAACACCCTTGTTCCCGTCACATTAGAATGGAATGACGCATGGTTCGAGCCGTTTGAAAAACCGCAATACAACCATAACCTTGCCAGGGCGGCCGGCGCCTTAAGCTGCTTGGCCTACGACGCAAAGGACAAAACAAAAGACAACGCTTTGGCGCAAGCCTATGCAAAGTACGGCGTTCCTTACGAAAACATCGAATGGCATTACGAAATCGACTATTCAGACAAAGTTTACGGAATAAACCAGGCCGCCTTTTCTCTGGGCTTTAAAAGGCTTCCAAGCGGCCGCGACTTGGTCTTTGTCGTAATAAGAGGAACGCCAGGCAACGAGGAAGAATGGCTTTCAAACATCAACATTCAGGACAGTTCCGTCAAAAGCCTAAAAAAAGATCCGCCTAAATATCACGAAGGCTTTTTAAAAGCCGTCACTAAAGTCAAGCTAAGCTTAGTGGACTACGCTAAAAACCGCAAGCTGGACTTAAAGAAATCTTCGGTTTTAATTACAGGACACTCGCGCGGAGCGGCCTCGTCAAATCTTTTGAGCGCGCTCTTGGTTGACGAAGACATAGTTTCTCCGGACAGAATCTTTTCATACACTTACGCCACGCCGAATGTCACTACGCGACAAGACGCGCATGACGAAAAATACGACTATATTTTCAACATACTGAACGGCGAGGACATGGTTCCCGCGGCTCCGATCTACCAAAAAAAATGGCGCTTCACAAAATTTGGCGTCACAAAGGCGATTGTAAATTCCTGGACTTGTGACAGCCTTGAGGAATACCAAGAAGACTTTGTTCCAAAAATGAACGTCCTTTACACAAAATTGCTTGGCCGACGATACCATCCCTTTAACACTGGAACGTTCATTCCGACAAAACTCGGAGACAGTCTTGCGGTGATAAATCCAAACGTCCGGTCGTTTTACAAAAGCTGGTTTCCCCTGCACAAGCGCCTTTCAAAAACGCTCGTCAAGCAGTTTCCGTCAGCGGAAGAACGCAAGCGCGACGAAGCTTGGGGCATGACAAAAAAAGGCCACGACGACTCGCTTACCGGCCTAAGGCGCCTCTTTTACACGATAAAGAAAAAAGCCGACACAAGGACGCAAGTCTTGATTGAGTACAGCCTCAACGCCTTTATCGACATGCACGCCATGCAGTCCTATCTGTCCTGGCTTATGGCGCTTGACGAGTTTGACCTTTACTGCAGCAGGCAAAGCACAATCGTAAGAATAAAGGGCGTCTTTAACGGAGCGGTCATTGACGAAAATGGAAAAATATACGCTCGCATTTACGACGGCGTCCTAAACATTCGCGAAACAAAAGCCCCGCTCGCGACTTGGCAAATCCCGATCGGAAACTTTGGACCGAT
This sequence comes from Treponema sp., assembly GCA_024689365.1. Classification (GTDB taxonomy): domain Bacteria; phylum Spirochaetota; class Spirochaetia; order Treponematales; family Treponemataceae; genus Treponema_D. The sequence continues at coordinate 1,895 of JAILDQ010000313.1, forward strand.
TTCAATCGGCTTTCCATATTCCCAAAATTTTTCTCTCTTGGTTTACCGTGACTCGCTTATTCCGACGCCGGTAAGAGTGACAATAGAGCGCTACGATTCCGACGGAACCTTCCTTGGCGTGATAAGCAAAAAATGCGCCGGCACCCACCTTGGCAACGTCTACAGCTTTGACGTCGGAAAAGAAGCGTTGGCAAAAACGGACGGAAGCCCTGCAAAATTCAAAAAACTAAAAGGCCTTGAAGCAAAAAAAGCGCTCAAGGACGGACAGCTTGTAAACACAGACGTTTCCCATATGAGCCTTGGCATCCATTTTGACACTGACGGATTTTGGGAAATCGGCATGACCAGCGGCTTGCAAAAAATTTACTTGTCAACGCTAGTCGGAATTAACGCAAGCCACCCATACACGTCGCAATCATTCAGTTTGGGAATTGGAACGCAGCATTGCTTTTGCGGCCCCATAATGTTGAACGCAGAAGCCTACGCGCGATTTGTCCGTTACACAGGCTATTTCCTTGACGACAACGACAACGTTTACGCTGACAAATGGCTCTTTTCTATGGTGCCGGCAACTAGATTCATGTTTTCCGTCAAGCCCGCAAAGCGCGTTCAATTTTTCACGGCTTTTGAAATGAAATATCACATTACATCATTAAACGAAGACTTGTTCTATACAGACTACGGAAAGAACAACTTGCAGCCTTGGATAATAAGCGACACATTTTCTATACACCCATCATTTCAATTTGGATTAAAACTATGAGTGGATCAACATTCGGAAAAATTTTTAAGGCGACAACTTTTGGAGAGAGCCACGGAACGGCCCTTGGAGTTGTCATTGACGGAATGCCTGCAGGCGTAAAAATTGACCTTGAAAAAATTCAAGAGCGCCTTGACCGCCGCCGCCCCGGCGCAAAAACAAACGGCAAAAGCAACGCGGCGGTCACAGCAAGAAGCGAAGCCGACAAGGCTGAAATCTTAAGCGGCGTCTTTGAAGGAAAAAGCCAAGGCACGCCAATCGCAATTGAAATCAGAAACACTTCACAACATTCAAAGGACTATTCAAATTTAAAAGACACCTTTAGGCCAGGTCACGCCGATTTTTCTTATTTTGAAAAATACGGTTTCCGGGACTATCGAGGAGGCGGCCGTTCAAGCGGAAGGGAAACTTGCGCCCGAGTCGCGGCTGGAGCGGTGGCCCTTCAATTTTTGGAGCAAGCGCTCGGAAAGAAA
>JAILDQ010000036.1 GCA_024689365.1 Treponema sp.
GCTTTTGATAAAACTCTTGATGAACATTAGTTACGGAATCAAAAAGCTTCTTGGCGTTAATGTCGGAAAATACTTGCTGCATTCCGTTTTGGAAGCGGCCAACATTTCTACAATTCGAGTTGCCATTTGCGGCGGCGGCCCTCTTGCTTCTAGCATCTTTAAAGGCTACAACGCGCTCGGCATTGATTTTATCCAAGGCTATGGTTTGACAGAAACCTCTCCGATCATCGCCCTTAATCCAATGGAACACTTTAAGATTGAAAGCGTTGGAATGGACTTTAGCCCTTGGGAAGAAATAAAGATTTTGGATCCGAACGAACAGGGAATCGGCGAGATTGCCGTAAAGGGTCCGATGGTAATGCAAGGCTACTACAATATGCCTTACGAAACTCAGGAGATGTTCACAAAGGACGGCTTCTTGAAAACCGGCGACTTGGGCTGGATGGACAGCGAGCATTACTTGATGCTCAGCGGCCGCGCCAAAAACCTTATCGTCACTGAAGGCGGAAAGAACGTTTATCCTGAAGAAATCGAAGACGCCTTCCAGCTTTATTATGACGTAGAGCAAATTATGGTTCGCGGTTATGTCGCGAACGAAGAAACAAAGTCTGAAGAAATCGAAGCCTTGATTTATCCGGCCGACGACATGCTTGCCCGCCTTTCCGTAGAAAGAAGCGAGGCCGCGGCTGACCAAAAGGTTTATGACGAAATTAAATTGATTGTTGACAAGGTCAACAAAAACTTGCAGCCTTACGCCCGCATTTCAAAGATTACGATTTTGAACGAGCCTCTTGAGATGACCACCACTAGAAAAATCAAGCGCGGCGCCGTTGGAAAAATCGCGGCCAAGGCAAAGGCTGAAGGAAAGAAAATCGCCGCCGCCGTAAAAGAAAAAGTCGATGAAGAGGCTCCTAAGGTTAAGGCAAAAGCCAAGGCCGTAGCCAAAAAAGTAAAGAAAGAGGCGCCGGTTGTCAAAGCCAAGACGAAGGCCGAGGGCGAAAAAATCGCAAAAACGGTAAAGACAAAGGTTGCTCCAAAAGTTAAGGCTGAGGCAAAAAAGATTTCCGCCGCCGTAAAGAAAGAGGCTCCAAAGGCAAAGGCAAAAATCGCCGCCGCCGCAAAAAAAGCCAAAGACGAAGGAAAAAAGGTTGCCGCAAAAGCCAAGACCGCCATTGAAAAAAAGAAGGCGGCTCCAAAGTCCAAAGCTCCCGCAAAAAAGGCGGCTCCAAAGACTAAGGCTCCCGCAAAGAGAAGCGCGGCTAAAAAAAGTACAAAATGATTTTTTGATTTTAAGCAAGAATTAAATCAAGCCCCGATTGTTTTGCTATAAACTTTCGGGGCTTTTTTATGCGTTTTGTTCGGCGCAAATCTCGCCTTTGAATGTATGCGGCGCAAAATGAGCGTCCATGCTCATTTTGCTTAACGAGTTTCCGCTTGCGCGTAAACTCGCGGCTTGCTTTCTTTTACCTTACTTCGCCGTCCCTGGCTCTAGGATTCCTTTAAATGTGTGGCCATTAAGGGACGTCAGCTTCACGCGGACAAAGCTTCCGATAAGGGACTTGTCGGCGGCAAAGGCTACGCGTTCGTCGCGCTCGGTTTTGCCCAAAAGTTCATTGGGGTTTTCCAAAGTGGTTTTGTCGGCCAATACCGTAATGGTTTTTCCAACTTGCTTTTCCATTTCTGCCTGGGTAATCACCAGTTGCAAGTCGATGATTTTTTGAAGGCGCTCTTTTTTTGTTTCAATGGAAATTTGGTCAGGCCATTTTGCCGCCGGAGTTCCTTCGCGGGGATTGTAGTAGTACATAAAGGCGTCTTCGTAGCAAACCTCTTTCATCAAGGAATAGGCTTCTTCAAAGTCCTCTTCCGTTTCGCCGGGAAAGCCGATCATAATGTCTGTTGTGAGGGAAACGTCCGGAATCGCGTCGCGGATTTTTTTGACAAGGCCAAGATAATGTTCGCGCGTGTAACGGCGGTTCATCTTTTCCAAAATTCTGCTTGAGCCGTGCTGAACAGGAAGATGAAGGTGGCGGCAAATTTTTTCTTCGCGAGCCATGACTTTTATCAATTCGTCGGACAAGTCTTTTGGATGGCTTGAGTCAAAGCGTATCCATTTTATCGGTGAGTTGATTTCTTCAAGCTTTCGGCAAATGAGTTCCAGCAAGCGGGGAAAATTCACTTGGCCAAATTCAGAATCCTCGCACAAATATGAATTTACGTTCTGGCCCAGCAAAGTGATTTCCTTTACGCCGTAATCGCTAAGGGTTTTTATTTCCGCGAAAATTTCCGACAAGGGGCGAGAAGTTTCCCGGCCGCGAACGTAGGGAACAATGCAGTAAGTGCAAAAATTGTTGCAGCCGTTCATGATTGGAACAAAAGAGCTGAAGGCGCCGGGCTCCAAAGAAATGGACGCGAACTTGTAAACCGGCTCGTCGTTCATTACGGGAGTCTTTGGATTGTCGTTCGCGTCTTGAACGGCGCTGATTATGTCGCCGAAATTTTTCTTGGCGAATGTTCCAACAACGTAATCGATTGCGGGCCAGTCTTTTTTTAGGCTGTCCAAAAGGCGTTCGGCCATGCAGCCCATGACTACAAGGGTAAGGGGCTTTGGTCCGTCCTTTACGAATTCCGCGGCGGCTTCCATTTTGCGAGTCTTTGCGTTTGGCCGTTTTTCCCGAACGGCTTTAAGGCCTGTAAAATATCCCAGGCGGCCAAAAATTCGGCTTTCGGCTGAGGCGCGCACCGAGCAAGTGTTGATGATTACCATGTCGGCGAATTGCGCCTCGCTTGCCTTTGTCCAGCCGCGCGCCACCAAAAGTTGTTCGACGGAAGCGCTTTCGGCTATGTTCATCTGGCAGCCGTAAGTTTCAAAAAAATACGTCATTTGTCTTCCAAAGAGTTTTGCGCGGCTTCCAAAGTGTTCTGCATTAAAAGCGCGATGGTCATGGGGCCGACGCCGCCCGGAACCGGGGTGATTACGCTGGCCTTTTCCTTTATCGCCTCGTAGTCAACGTCGCCAACCAAACGGAAGCCCGATTTTTTTGACGGGTCGGGAATTCTGTTTACGCCGACGTCGATTACAGCCGCGCCTTCTTTTACCATGTCGGCGGTGACTGTGTTGGGGCGACCGGCCGCGGCTATGATTATGTCAGATTCCTTCAATATT
>JAILDQ010000053.1 GCA_024689365.1 Treponema sp.
CGGCTGCACTGTTCACTTGGTTGACGCCGGCTGCGACACCGGAAAAATCTTGGTTCAAAAAAAAGTGCCCGTAATGCCTGGAGACACCGTAGAAAGCCTTTACGCCCGAATCGCTCCAAAAGAGCACGAGGCGATTGTCGAAGGCTTGCTTGAATTATGCTGACTGTAAAAAAGGAATTTTGAAAAAATGTTTTTGCTAAAAAAAAGATTTTCTTGTGCCATTCTTTTTTCGGCGCTTTTCTTGTTCGCTTCTTGTCAATCAACAAAATTCGTTGAGAATAGAACGCAAATCACCTCGGACGGTTTGGAGATAAACGCGAGCGACGACGTTTTTAAAATTTACGACGTTGACTTTTCCGAAGAAGAAGAAAAACTCGGCGAAAAATTTCTTTTTATGCGCGTTTATCTTCCCAATTACGACAACAAGGCAAGCAGCGTAAACTTTCTCAAAAAATTGATAACTTGCGTTAATCCCAATCCAGAGGAAGCGAGCCACTCTTCAATCGGTTTTAGCTTGAAGGATGACTTTTACGGCTTGACCCTCTATTCAACTCAAGACTTAAAAAGGGAAAGTTGCCTTGAGCCTCAGAAGAACCAATACATGAAGCTTTGCAATCCCTACACGTCGATTCAAACAACCCTTGCCATCCGGGTCAGCGACGAAGAATACCAGGCCGCGAAAGATTTGCTTGAAAAGGATTTCGCCGAGCAAAAGGTAAAGTATTGGGTTCCCAAAAATTTGACGGTCGGCGTTGACAACCTCAGACGAAAGAATATGTCTCCGTCCAAGAAAAAGCTTGGCGGCCGCAATTTGCGCAAGGGCTACATTGCAAACGAAAAAGACGAAAAGCATTTTGTCTGTTCAACCTATTTGGCTTACATTTTGCAAAAATGCGTGAAAAGGGTTGACGAATTCTTTAAAGAAAGAAACGTCGCCTACGATAAAGTTGGCCCGACAGATTTGTATTACATTCCAGGATTTAAGATTTTGTTCCGTTCGACTTGGATTGACTATGAAATAGCGGCCGCCGAGTTCGCTCAAGCGGCGCCTTCATTCAGAGAGTATCTTATTCAGTAGGATATTCGTAGTCAAAGTCTGACTGGCCTACCATTTCGTTTACGGTGTTTCCGAACTTTTGCGCGATGTTGTAGCTGGTCTGCTTGACGACGTTTTTCTTGTCGTCATACTTGTAGAAAACCCTTGACTTTCTTTTTCCGTCCGCGCCGTAAACGGCGTGTTCAATCAAAAGGCCGTCCGAATTGTAGATGTTGGCCTCGCGCGAAATTTGTTCGTTAAGGTAATTGTATGAGTTTATTTCAGAAAGACTGCCGTCTGTGTTGTAGACGTAGAGTCTTTTTACGTCCAAAGCGCCGTTTGCAAAATATGAGCAATTTTCGGTAAGCTTTTTTTCTGAATTGTAAACGTAAGTGTTTTTCCAAATCAAGTCGCCCTGCGAATTGTAGTAGGTTTCGTCAATTGTATCGGGGTCGTCGTATTTGTAAATTGTTTTTCCGAGCAAGGCGCCCTTCGCGTCATATTCGTTTTCTTCGATTTTTTTTCCGTTCTTGTCAAAAACGCCGACCACTTTCCAAAAGAGGTTTTCCTCTCCGTCATAGCAGCTTTGCGAGGCGAGTTGCTTGTCCTCTGTGTATTCGTAAACGATTTTGCTGGCCAATTGTCCTGAGATTGAATATTCTCCTGATTCAATCTCCAATCCGTCGTCGTTGAAGGTGTGCTTGTATTTTATTGAAGGCGTTCTAAAGTAATCGCCAAATTTTGTTGTGATTGTGAATTCAGTTTGTGTGTAGCTTTTAGGAGAGCCGTTAGGTTTCATAAAAGGAGAGTCGTCAAAGGCAAAGGCAAAAAAGCCCGAGGCGAGCAAAAGACCGGCAAGCAAAACTTTCTTCATAAAAAGCTCCTATAGAATATGGTTTTACAATTATCTAAGAAAAACAAGAAAAATTCAAGTCCTAAGGCCTTGTTTCTACTATAGAAAAAGAGCTTGAAGAGCGCTATAATTTCTTTTATGTATTTGACTGTTGCCCGCCAGCTTTTAGTTATGGCGATAATCGTAATCGTAAGCTTTTTCTTTTCAAAAAAGAATAAATTTGGCCAAAAGGAATCCCAGTATTTGAGCCGCATCCTTTTGTATGTGGTCAATCCCTGCATGATTGTCTCGACCTTTGACGTGGACTTTAGCGGGCCAAAATTAAAGTCCTTGGGCCTTGCGATTGCCGTAAGCCTTGTCTTTCACCTTGTGATGATTTTTGTCGTGACCCTTCTCTTTGCCTTTAAGAAAAAAAATGGCCTTGAAGATCCCAGCGACGCGCGCGACTCTTTGAGCAAAATAGGAATCGTTTTCACAAATTCCGGCTTTATCGGCATTCCCCTTATAAACGGAGTTTTTGGCGGCGAGGGCGTCTTTTTCTTGATGGGCTACATTTTGGTTTTTAACGTCTTGCTTTGGATTTGGGGCGAATGGCTCATGACCGGCTCTGTCCGCCCTCTGAAGATTTTATTGAATCCGAATGTTTTGGCTTGCGCGGCCGGCCTTGCCGTTTTTTGCCTGCCATTTAAAATGCCTTATGTTTTGATTGAGCCGTTAAAAATGATTGGCGCTTGCAACGGCGCGGTCAGCATGATTTTGCTAGGCCTTTTGTTTTCGTCCTTTGACATTGCCGGAGAAGCAAAACTTTTCGCAAAGCCATTGGCTCGGGACATTTTTGTCCGCCTTATTTTTTGCCCTTTGATTTTGCTTGCCTTGACAATTTTCGCCTTGAATCTTTTCAATTCAGTTTCGGAAATTCATTTGATTATGAGCGTGCTTTTTATCGCGGCTTCTTGCCCGGTCGGAATGAGCGTCTCAAGCTTTGCGGTTGTTTTTGAAAAGGATTCCAATTACGCAAGCTTTTTGGTCGCCGTTTCAAGCGCCGCTTGCGTCGTCACAATTCCGTTATTAGTAGGCCTTTTGGAAGCGCTCGCGTAAAGCGTCAGGCCATGTCGGCCAGGCTTGAAATGTATTCGTTGTGGGCCGCGATTTCCTTTGTGGTTCCCGCTTCCTTAAGCGACTTCATCTGCTCTTCTTTTTTTGCTTCCCGTTCTTTGCTCAGGCGGCGCGCTTGCATCAAGATTTCCGCCGCTTTTTCGGCCTTTACGTTTAGGGCTTGGGCCACTTCCGCTTCTTGGGCTTTTGCAAGGCCCTCAATCGTGACAAACTTTTGAATCAAGATTTTTTCGCGCTTGGGCCCGATTCCTGAAATCTGCGAGAAGGCGCTAACGACGTTTTCCTTTGTCCTAAGGCGCTGGTTGCGGCTTGTGGCAAAGCGGTGGGTTTCGTCGCGAACCCTTTGCAAAAGCCTTAGGGCGTCGCTCCTTTTTGGAAGGCTTATCGGAGTGGAGTCTCCCGGCCTGTAAATTTCTTCGTCGCGTTTTGCCAAGCCCGCGACCGGAATGTCCAAGTCCAGCGCCCGCAACACTCCTTCAACCGCGTTCACTTGTCCAATGCCGCCGTCTATCAATAAAAGGTCTGGAAGTTCGGAGCCTTCGTTTAAAAGCCTTGTGTAGCGTCTTGTTACGGCCTCTCGCATTGACTGGAAGTCGTCGATGATTCCGTTTGTCGTTTTTAGGCGGAAGTAGCGGTAATTCTTTTTGTCCGGGTTTCCGTTGTAAAAACTTATTAGGGAGGCGACGGGGAATTTTCCGCCGATATGCGCGATGTCAAAGCCTTCGATTCTAACCGGAAGGTTTTTGAGGCGCAACTGTTCCTTTAGTTCTTGCAAGGCCGGAATGTCGCCGCGCTCGCGCAAGCGGCGGATTATGTCTTCGTGGGCGTTTTGGCTTGCCATGTCCAAGGCGGCCTTGTGGCGGCGGGCGTTTTCCATTTCTTCCGTCACCAAAACGATTTTTGTCTCAGTCTTGAAATTTTCTTTTAGCCAACGTTCCATAAAGTCCAAGCCGCTTTGGGTCGGAACGTAAATGGCCGGCGGCAATTCAGAGTCTTCTGTGTAATAAGCGTTTATGAATTCCGGCAAAAGCTCTTCGTCTTCGTTAAGGCTTGTGACCCGATAATTGTCGCGGCCCTGGACTTTTCCTTCGCGAATTTTAAGAACCGTAAAGCTTGCCAATTCACCTTCGCGCCAAAAGGCGATGTAATCCCTGTCTTCGGCGGAAAAGTCTTCCACGATGTTTTGGTTTTGCATTATCAAGAGCGCTCGGATTCCGTCTCGCAAGCGGGCCGCTTTTTCAAAGTTCAAAGCCTTTGCGGCTTCCTTCATTTCTTTGGAAAGCTTTTCTTCGGTTTCCTTTCCTTTTCCCTCAAGCAGTTCAGAAATTTCTCCGATATAAGCATTATAGGAGTCTTTGTCGATTTTTCCGCAGCAGGGCGCCTTGCAGCGGCCTATGTGGTAATAAAGGCAAGGGTATTCGCGCTCCTTGAATTGCTTGCAATGGCGAAGCGGATAAAGTTTGTACAAAGTGTCGATGAAGGTGTCCAAGGCCGTCACGTCAGGAAAGGGGCCAAAGTAAAGGGAGCCGTCCTGAATCATTTGGCGGGTTTTGAAAAGCCGCGGAAACTTGTCGTTCGTTATTCGCAAGACGGGATAGGATTTTCCGTCCTTTAGGTTTATGTTGTAGCGCGGAGAATATTTTTTTATTAAATTGTTTTCCAGCAGGAACGCTTCGTATTCGTTCGCTGTTGTGATATACTCTATTGACTGGGCGCGGGAAATTAAAAGTCTGGTTTTGATGTCCTTGCTTCCGGAAAAATACGAGCTAAGGCGATTTTTGAGATTTTTTGCCTTGCCGACGTAAATGACGGTTCCTTGCGGATTTCTCCACATGTAGACTCCGCTGGAATCCGGAGCTTTGAGCGCGGTTTGGTGTAATTTTTCTCTGGCCGAATTTGTTGAATTCATAATTGGGGACAAGCGATGAACGCTGATAAAAAGATAATCATTTTTCTCTTCTTTTGTCTAGCCTTGGGACAAAATTTTTTTGCGGAAAACAAGACAATTGTATTGGGTGGAAAAAGAGGCTGGCCCGATCTTTCCAGCGCGGAAGGCGTCGCCTTTGGAAGAGGACGTTTTGGTTATGAAGCGGTGGAGCTTTCCACAAATTCCAGGTTGGTTACAGGCGGAACCGACTTGCTTTTGGATTTTGAAAAATCCGGCGACATGGAAGAAGGCTTTAGGGATTTGGCCGGAAAATATTCCGTTGAAAAAAATTCGCTTTTGCTTTCGCCAAAATCCGTTATGGGCCATTATTCAGCCTTGAGCAGAGGAAACGGAAAGGGCCTTGTTTTGAGCGGAAATTCAGATGCGATTTTTGGCCGTCAAGGCGGAACAGGTTCTTGGACAATTGAATTTTGGCTTTGTCCCGCGATTGCTGAAAACGGCGAAAAAGTTTTTGAATGGCATTCTTCGCGCATAGTTGACGATTACGTTTTGTTTCAATTGATAGAAGCGTCTTTCTTTAACAATCGAATGCAATGGAATTTCACAAACATTTTTGACGGAATGACAGAGAAGAACGGCGAGGTGACTCTTTTGAGCTACAGCGCCTTGATTCCGAACAAGTGGAGCCACCACGAAATTTCTTACGACGAAGAAAGCGGCCTGCTTGAATGCAAAATCGATTCCAGAGTTGAAGCGATAAAATACATAACGGAAGGCGGCCGCGAAGGAAGAACGATTTTTCAGCCGGTTTTGGGCGAAGTTTCCACAATCAATATCGCTCCAGCTTACACAGGCTGCATCGACGACTTTAGAATTTTGTCGCAAGTAACCGATTCTTCCAATCCAAGAAATTTAAATTACGACAAGTATAAAATCGACGGCGGCCGTTTTGAAAGCATGCCGATTATGGTCACTCCTGGTTCCGTGATGAACAAATTGCAGATTCTTGACAACGCGCCGCCTCAAACCGAAATCCGCTATTACGTGCGGGCTGGCGAAAACTTTTACAACTGGTCTGACACAAACCCCGCTTGGGTTCAAGTCAAAAACAACGAGGATATAAAAAACGTGAAGGGCCGTTACTTTCAGGTGGCCGCGGACTTGTATCCAGACGGAGCCGGAAAAAGAACGCCATCTGTGACGGAAATAAAAATAAATTACACTCAGGTTCCGCTTCCGACAGCGCCCTTTAGAGTCAAGGCCGAGCCGGGCGATTCTTGCGTTGACTTGTCGTGGGCTTACTCTGTTGACGAAAACGCCGGCGGGTATTATATTTTTTATGGAAACAGGCCTGGCGAATATTTAGGAACGGACGCGGATCAAGGACCTTCGCCAATTAAGGTTGACAACATAACGTCATTTAGATTGACTGGTTTGAAAAACGGCGCGATTTATTATTTTGCACTTTCAACCTATTCAAAAGAAGAAGCGCAAATCAGCGGAAACCTTTCAAGCGAAGTTGACGCGCGTCCCGGAAGGAGATAGTTTTTATGTCAGAAAGTTCTTTGTTGCTTAGCCGCGCCGATTCGGCGGTAATGTCTAGAGATTACGCTTTGGCGGCCAGGTTGTATTCAACCCTGCTGAAAGAAAAGCCTGACGACAAGAATTTGTTGAACAGGCTTGGAAACGTTTTCATTAAAAGCGGCGACGACAAAAAAGCGCAAGGCATTTACGAAAAGCTTCTTGCCCTTGAGCCCAACAATCCTGATTGCCTTTTGACTTTGGGCGGAATCTATCGCCGCGTAAAAATGTACGACAAATCTGTTGACGTTTTGAACAAGGCTTTGTCAGCCGGCGCAAAGGAGGTTCAGGTTTACTACAACTTGGGCTTCACGTATAAATTCCAGGAAAAATTTGAGGACGCAATTGACTGTTTTGAAACGGTCGTCACTTTGAATCCAAACGACGTTTTGGCTTACAACCATATGGGTTCGATTTACGAATTGAAGAAGGATTATCAGGCCGCGATTCAATCTTACCAAATGGGCTTGAAGGTAGATCCCAACCATCCAATTTTGCATTTCAACCTTGCCAAGACTTACGAGGATTCCGGCAACATTGACGCCGCGATTAGAGAATACGAGGCGGCCTTGCGCTACAAGCCGGGTTGGAAAGAAGCCTATGTTGGCTTTGCCCGTTTGCTTTTTAAGAGCGGAAAGCTGAAGGACGCGGAAGGAATTACCGAGCAAGCGATTAAGTTGAACGACGACAGCGCCCGCTTGCAAGGCTTGATGGGCGACATTTACATGGCCGAAGATTATTACGAGGGCGCGGAAGAAAAATACAACAAGTCTTTGAAGAGCGATCCCAAGCGCGTCAAGAGTTTGCTTGGCTTGGCAAAATCCCTTGAGGCCCAAGGGAAAAATATGGAAGCCGTGGAAGCGATTAAAAAGGCCAAGGAAATCGCGCCCGACGACGACAGGGTTTCAAAAGATTCTGTTTCCATAAATTTGAGCGCAAAAAAACTCGCCGCGGCTGACAAGGAAATCAAGGCGCTTTTTGCGAAAGACGAAGACGATTTGGAAACCTTGGACTTGGCCGGCCAATACTACATTTGCGCCGACGACGAACAGAGCGCCGAAAAAGTCTACAAGAAAATTGAAAACGCCGATCCTTCTTACAAGTCTCATTTGAGCAACGCCGCAAAACGCTATAAGCAAAAAGGAAATCTCAAAAAAGCGCAAAGCCTCATAAAAGAATATTTGAAGCAAACCGCGCCAAGCGATTCCAGGTCTTACGTCGCTTTGGCGAAAATCGAAGAGGCCTTGGGCAACGTTAGCGACGCGCTTGCCGCTTACAACAAGGCCTTGGGCGTGGGCTCCGAAAACCGTTTGGCAAAAGAATCCTCTTCGCGCTTGTCGTCTTCCATTGGAAAAGAAAGCGAGGATGAAATTCAAGCTGAAATTCCCGTGGAGGAAGATTTGAACGCGGCCTTTGAAGAGACTGAGAGCGTTCAAATTGACATGGGTCCTGAAGAAGAGCTTCCAGAAGAAAGCCCTGAAGAGGAGACGACTCTTACAGAAGACGACTTTGACTTTGACGCTTTTGGAAAATCGCCCCTTTTGGACGATGAGCCGGAAATCGATTTTGGAACGATTGCCGACACCACCGACGAAGAAGAAGTTGAGGACGAAAAAACAAACGACATGAATTTGCTCGGCGACGCGGAAAGCCTAAAGGAAGCGCCGCAAGAAGAAAGCCTTGCCGCCGATTCTGTGGATATTCCCGAAGAGCCCGCTCCGAAATTTGAGGAGCCTTCTCCGGAAGAAGAGGAGCCCGCTCCAAAATATGAAGAGCCTTCTCCAATCGAAGAGGAGCCTCTCCCCAAAAAAGAAATTCCTGAAGAGAAAATTCCGGAGGCAAAAGCGGAGCCTCTTCCAAACGTAGATTTTGACGAGCAAAAAAAAGCGCTTGAAGACGAATACAATAAAAAGCTTGACGAGCTTTCTGACGCCAACAAAGATTTGATGGACAAAATGGCGCAAATCGAAGACAACGCCAAGAAGGCCAGCGACGCCGCCGAAAAGGCTTGGTATGCCGCGCAAAAAGCCGCCGACAACGCCCAGGCCGCCGAGCAAAGCCACGAGGCCATGAACGAGCGCATGGACAAAATGGCGGAGGAAGCCGCGCAAAAGGCCGCCGACGCTTTGGAAAAAATACAGGCCGCAAAAAAAGAAGAAGCCCTTGAAGAGAATCAAGACGACGCGGATGACATTGACGATTTGTTCGACGACATTCTTGGAACGAGCGTTCCGGGCGAAGATGAAGAGCTTTCGGAAGAAGAGCCAAGCCAAGAGTTCGCTGACGACGACGAAATGTTCGCCGAACCAGAGCCTGACCCCGAACCGGAACCAGAGCCCGAACCGGAGCCTGAGCCCGAGCCCGAACCAGAGCCAGAGCCTGAACCGGAGCCAGAGCCAGAGCCCGAACCGGAAGCGCCTGTCGATTCAAGCGTGGAGAATTTTGACAGCGCCATAAAAAAAGCCAGCGCGATGATTCCCGCGATTGAAAACATTTTGCGCCAAGACAAGAACGAACGCGATTATTCTTCGGAAATAAAAATGTTCAAGGCCCTGCGAGCCCTTAGCGAATCCTTGCCTGCAAAAGAAAGGCGGGACTTTTTGCAAAGCCGCACGCGCGTAACTTTGGATTACTTGATTTCCAAACTGGAAGGACGGCCAGGCCTTATCAAGACTTCCGCCGCCTTAAGAAAGTCGGGCGCGCTTGGAGATTTTGTTCAGGAAGAAAACGTAAAGACCGATTATTCTCAGGACGAGCTTGCCCGCATTGTCGTGACCGACATGAAGGCCTTGAGCGGTTTCCTGGAAGAAGACGATTTGGTCGTTGCCTTGAACAATTTGGCAGACTCAATATTAAATTGAACACAATTTACTTGATTTATTTTTAATTTTATGCTATACTTTAAGAATGCAGGTAGATAAAAACGACCCTGAGCTCTTGCGTTTGGACAACCAATTGTGCTTTGCCTTGTACGCTTGCTCAAGGGAAATTATAAAGGCTTACAAACCAATTCTCGATCCCTTGGATTTAACCTACACTGAGTACGTCGTTTTGATGGCTTTGTGGGAAAAGGATCATGTTCCTGTAAAGGAATTGGGCCAAAAAATTTTCTTGGATTCTGGAACATTGACTCCGCTTTTAAAAAAAATGACCGCAAAAACTTTGGTCGTCCGCGAGAGGTCTGAAAGCGACGAACGAAGCGTAATCATTTCCCTCACTTCAAAAGGAAAGGCTTTGGAAAAAAAATGCCGCGACAATCCTGACAAGCTGATTTGCGAAGCAAAGCTTGAAGAAGTTGACGGCGACGCTCTTATGAAAAACTTGCATAAAATGTTGGACGGCTTTAAGGCCGATTCGCAAACTAGCGTTCGCTAAAAGCGCAGCCCAAGCCGTTCATCAATTCGTAAAAGCGCGGAAAAGAAACCGCCGCGCATTCAGCGTTGACAACTTCAATCTCTTGGCCGTCGTCAAGGGCAAGGCCTAGGCAAGCGGCCGCCATTGCGATTCTATGGTCGTCGTAACTTTGAACTTTTCCGCCATGCAATTTTTGTCCGCCGTGAATCACCATAAAGTCCGGGCCTTCTTCAATCTTTGCGCCAAGTTTTTCCAATTCAATTTTTAGGGTCGAGATTCTGTCCGTTTCCTTTCTGCGGCAAACGGCGGCGTCTTCGATAATCGTCTTTCCTTCGATAAAGCAGGCGGCAACGGCAAGAGCGCAAATTGCGTCAGGAAAGCCGGAGATTGGAACGCGCAAAGTTTGGTCGGGAAGGTTTTTGGCCGAAAGTTTTTTGCCGCCGGTAACGGTTAGAGTCTTTGCGTTTTTGTCACAAACGATGTCGGCGCCGACGGAACGCAAAACGTCAACGATTTTGTCGTCGCCTTGGCTTCCGGAAAAGTCAACGTTTTCTATCGTGATTTTGCTGTCTGTCAAAAGCGCGGCGATTAAGGGAAAGGCGACTCCTTCCCAATCGCTGGGAATCGCAAAGTCTTTGGCCTTCAATTCTTTTGGCGGCGTTACCGAAATCTTTTTAAAGTCTTCCGACATTTGAACTTTTGCGCCAAATTCCTCAAGCCATAATTTCGTCATTGTAAGGTAAGGCGTTTCTTTTGGATCGGACAATTCAATTTTTAATTGGCCGTCCATTTTTAGCGCGGCCATCATAAGGCCTGTTATGTATTGGCTTGAAATCGAGCCTTCTGTTTTTACGACATTTTTTGACGAGGCTTTTCCTTTTACGATTAAGGGACAGGTTTTAGTTCCTGGAATCGCGCACCAAGCGTCGGCTCCCATTTGTTTTATTACATCCGCAACGTGAAAAAC
>JAILDQ010000067.1 GCA_024689365.1 Treponema sp.
TAAACTAACAATTACGGAGGTCTTATGATAAAAAGCGTCGCGCCTTACATCGGCCGCTACAAAAAGTACACGGTAATAGCCACGATTCTTACCAGCATAGGAATTGTCGCAAGCGTTGCCCCTTACTATTTTCTTTACGAACTTTTAGTTCCCTTGACGCAAGGAAAAATTCCAAGCATGGAATTCTTTTTTGCGCGAGTGGCGTTGATTTTTG
The DNA here is from genome assembly GCA_024689365.1 of Treponema sp. Taxonomy (GTDB): domain Bacteria; phylum Spirochaetota; class Spirochaetia; order Treponematales; family Treponemataceae; genus Treponema_D. The sequence continues at coordinate 215 of JAILDQ010000067.1, forward strand.
CCTGCGAGTTGCTTTACGGCTTTTCTTATTCGCAAGGCTTGATGTTCTCGCACACTAGCGCCTACAACACCCTAAAAAATCTTCGCGTGGCTCTAAAGGCAAAGCTTGAAAAGCAGCCGCTCGGAAACATCAAGGAATTGGGAACGGGCCAAATAAAAAAAGTTTTTTCCGACGACATTGACCAGCTTGAGCTTCTTTTGGCCCACGCAATCCCGGAAGGAATCGCGAACCTGGCCATTCCCGCGCTTGTGCTCGCCTGCCTTTTCTTTGTGGATTGGAGAATGGGTCTTCTCACTTTGGGAACTTTGCCTTTTGGATTTTTCGCGATGGCGATGATGATGAAATCCGGAATGTCAAAAATGGACGCCTACTACAAGTCGGCAAAAAAAATGAACAACACAATCATCGAATACGTAAACGGAATGGAAGCGATAAAAGTCTTTAACAAGGACGGAGATTCCTTCCAGCGTTTTGGCGATGCGGTCCGCGGCTATCGAGACTTCACTTTGGCTTGGTACAGGGCGTGTTGGCCCTGGATGGCGCTTTACTCGAGCGTCCTCCCCTGCTTTAGTCTTTTTGTCCTTCCCTTTGGCGGAATTATGTTTTTGAGCGGAACGATTTCTTTGAGCAAATTGATTTTGGTTTTGTGCATGACATTCGCCATCGGCCCATCGCTTTTAAAGGCGCTTTCTTTTGGCGGAAAAATTCCCCAGCTCAATTACAAAATCGCAGAGCTTGAAAAAATGCTGAACCACCCGCCTCTAAAAGAAGGAACGGAGGAAGCCAACGAAGAAAATCACGACGTGGAATTTGAAAACGTGAAATTCTCATACAAAGAAAAAGAGGTTCTCCACGGAATCAACTTGAAAATAAAACAAGGAACAACGACAGCGCTTGTCGGAGAGTCAGGAAGCGGAAAGTCAACGCTCGCCAAATTGTTGGTTCACTTTTACGACCTTGACAGCGGCAGCGTGAAAATCGGCGGAAAAGACATCGCAAGCCTTCCGCTTGAAGCGCTCAACGAACAAATCTCATACGTGGCGCAAGAACAGTTTTTGTTCAACACAAGCCTTTACGAAAACATTTTAATCGGCCGCCCCAACGCCAGCCGGGAAGAAGTTCTTGACGCCGCCCGACGCGCCCAGTGCGAAGAATTCCTTTCGCGCTTTCCAAAAGGCATCGACACTCTTGCGGGCGACAGCGGAAAGCAGCTTTCGGGCGGAGAGCGCCAACGCATTTCGCTTGCCCGCGCGATTCTTAAAAACGCTCCGATTATCGTCCTTGACGAAGCCACAGCCTTTATGGATCCCGAAAACGAAGAGAAGATGAACGCGGCGATTGGCGAAATCATAAAAGACAAAACTTTGATTGTAATCGCGCACAGGCTTTCCACAATAAAAAACGCGGACAATATTTGCGTTCTAAAAGACGGCCTTATAATCGCGCAAGGAAAGCACGAGGAGCTTCTGAAAAAATCTCCTGAATACCAAAAGCTTTGGGACGCAAGTTCAGAAGCCGCCAGTTGGAAAATCGAAAACTCAAAAACAAAGGAGGCCCGCTAATGAAAAAATCAATGCTTTCAATGATGCGCCGCTTGGTCGAGTCCTGCGGAAAATACAAGGCCCGAATTCGCCTTTCATACCTTACAGGTTTCTTAAAGGGAATGTTCATGAAGTCGCCCTTGATGCTGAGCTTTTTGATGGTTTGCGCTTTTATGGAAGGAAGCGCGAGCAAAAAAGATTGCCTTGTAATCGGCGGCCTCTTGCTTGGAACGGTTGTAATTCAAACCCTTTTGCAGCACGCTTCCGACCGCCTTCAATCCGCCGCCGGCTACATGGTTTTTGCCGACAAGCGAATGGAATTGGGCGACCACTTTAGAAGACTTTCTATGGGCTACTTCACCGAAGGCAATATCGGAAAAGTCAGCTCCGTTCTTTCCACCGACATGAACTTTATCGAAGAAAACTGCATGATGACTTTGGAAACAATCGTAAGCTTTTTGTTCTCGCAAATCGTAATGTGCGCCTTTATGTTCTACTTGGACTGGAGGCTCGGCCTTCTTTCCCTTTTGCTTTGCGGAGTTTTCATTTTAATCGGAAATCTTATGACAGGCCTCACCTTGCGACATTCAGCGGAAAAACAAAAGCGAAGCGAAGAGCTTGCGGGTTCTGTCTTGGAATTTGCCGAGGGAATAGGAATCATAAAAAGCTTCAATCTCCTTGGAGAAAAATCAAGGGCGCTTACAAAGCGCTTTGAGGAAAGCTGCGCGGATTCAATCAACTTTGAAAAAGACTACTGTCCTTGGGCAACAGCCCTTACAATTTGCTACGGAACAGCGTCAGCCTTGATTCTGCTTGCGGCCGGCTATTTGACGAACAAGGGCTTCATCAGCGGCCAATACATGATTGGAATGATTTTGTTTTTGTTCGACACCTTTAACGGAATCAAATCGTATTACTCCCAAATCGCCCGCATTACCGTAACAGATTCTTGCCTTGACAGAATCGAAGGCGTCTTCGCGCAAGCGGAAATTAAAGGCGACGGCACTGAAAGGATTCCTCTTCCGAGCGAGGAACAAAAGGCGCCTGAGATTGAATTTAAGAACGTAAACTTTTCTTACGGCGACAAAGAGGCCTTGAGGAACATAAACTTCAAGGCGCAAAGCGGACAAATGGTCGCCCTTGTCGGCCAGTCAGGCGGCGGAAAATCCACCGTGGCGAATTTGCTCGCGCGCTTTTGGGACGTAAACGAAGGAAGCGTTATGGTTCGCGGAAAAGACATTCGTTCCGTTCCCCTTTCGGACTTGATGAAAAACATAAGCATGGTTTTCCAGCGCGTCTATCTTTTTCAGGACACGGTCTTCAACAACATAGCGATGGGAAAAAGCGACGCCACAAAAGAAGAAGTGATTGAAGTTGCAAAAAAAGCCCGTTGCTACGACTTTATCATGAATCTTCCAAATGGCTTTGACACTGTGATCGGCGAAGGCGGCGCGGATTTAAGCGGCGGAGAAATGCAAAGAATCTCAATCGCCCGCTGCATGCTTAAGGATTCGCCAATCGTAATTCTTGACGAAGCGACCGCGAGCGTTGACGCTGACAACGAGCGCTACATCCAGGAAGCGATTTCTGAATTGTGCAAGGGAAAGACCTTGATTGTAATCGCCCACCGCTTGAACACGATTAAGAGCGCCGACAAGATTCTCGTAATTAAAAACGGCCAAATAATCGAGTCAGGAAGCCACAAAGAACTTTTTGACAAGGGCGGCGAATACAAGACGATGCTGGAGAAACAAATCGGCGCGTAAATCTAGGAGGTCAGGCGGCTTGCGATGGCAAAGCAATTGTCGCCGGCCTTCTCGATTTTTCTTACGATGTCGATGTACAAAAGTTCGGACTTGACGTTTCCGCCTGTCTCCAAGCGGGAGCGGCCCAATTTCTTAAGGCGCTTTCGTTCGCTGTCGATTTGGTCCTCAAGGCTTTTTGCAAACTCGTGCTGTTCCGCCGTGAGCGTGTCTCCGATATGTCGGTAGACAAAATACAAAAGCTGGCGGACCAATTCGATGTAAGGAATGAGGGCGTCCTTGTCTTCTTGCGGAATCACAAGCTTCTTTTCTTCCATTCTAACGAGAGACATTCCCAAAGCAAGGCTGTGGTCGGAAAGCTCTTCCAATTCTGAAACGACAGCAATCATTACATTCACAGAATCAACTTGGCTGTCGCTTGCCGTATAGTGCTGGCATTTTAAAAGCCGCATAGTGATTTTTTCGTGCATTTGGTCCAAGTAAGATTCCCGCTGCAAAAGGCCTGGATAAACTTTTTCGGAAAAAGTTTTGGAATCGGACAAACCGGATTGGACGCTGTCAAACATTTCAACTGTCATATCCGCCATTTTCTTAATTTCGCTTTTGATTGCGACCAAGGGAATTGCAATCGATTCATAGACGGCGTGTTCAGGCAAAGGAAATTCGTAGACCTCCGGAACTTCTTCCTTCTTTTCTTTGATAATCGTTTTTGCCAAAAGCGCCACTTGATTTGTAAAAGGCAGGAACAAAAGAGTTCCCAAAAGATTGAACAGGGTATGGAGCATGGCGATATGATAAGTGATCGTTTGTTCAGGCTTTCCAGGAACGATGCAGTCCACAAGCGCGGTAAGTTGTCCAAGGAAAATCAAGGCCAAAATCGCGGTCACAGTGTTGAACAAAACGTGGACCAAGGCCGCCCTTCGCGCGTTCGTCTTTGAGCCGAAAGCCGCCATGATTGAATCGATTGTAGAGCCGATGTTGCTTCCGACAACCAAGGCCGCTGAAAAATTCCAAGAAAGGATTCCGTTGTAGGCCATCGTAATGACAATCGCAGTGACCGCGGAAGAAGAATGAAGCAAGGCCGTGACTCCGATTCCAACAAAGACCGCGAGAACAGAACTCCACAAACCAAAATTCTGGATTGTCGAAAGAAAGCCCATGTTGCCTGAGTTCAACGAAACCGCGTCGGAAAGCCAGCCCAAAGCGACGAACATCAACGAAAAGCCCATTATCGATTGGCCCAAGCCTTCTTTTTTAAGACGCTTGAAAATAGAAAGCAAATAGCCCAAGGCAAAAATCGGAATGGCTATCGAAGAAATCTTAAAGTCAAAGCCAAAGAGGGATACAATCCAAGCCGTTACTGTCGTTCCGATGTTGGCGCCAAGAATTACCGCCACCGATTGCTCAAGGCTCACAAGGCCTGCGTTTACAAAAGAAACGACCATTACAGTTGTCGCGCCTGAAGACTGGACAAGCATTGTCAGAAGGCAGCCGGTAAAAAGGCCAAGGAAACGATTTTTTGTCATAAAGGAAAGGGCTTTTTGCAAGCCTTCGCCCGCGGACTTTTGAATGCCTTCGCTCAAAAACTTCATTCCAAAAAGAAGGACAGACAAGCTTCCCGCAAAATGAAAAATCATCGAAAGGATTGATTGCGCGTTCATAATAATTTCTCCTTTGGTCAAAAAGAAAATAACATTTTACGCCGCTTTTTTCAAGCAAAAGATTTTATGGCATTCCCATTTAAACAAAAGCCATTTTGCGCTAGTTTATAATCATAACGGAGGCTTTATGGCGCAAGAAAACAAAAAATACAACAAAACCCTTTTGGCCTGTTATTTGGGCTTTATCACGCAAGCGATTTGCGCAAACTTCGCGCCCCTCTTGTTTTTGTCCTTCAACAAAAATTACCAAATCTCACTCGCGCAAATCGCGCTTATTCCCGCCGTTTTTTTCATGACGCAGCTTGTGGTGGACATCATTTGTTCGCAAGTCGTTGACAAAATCGGCTACCGAAAATGCCTTGTAACGTCTGAACTTTGCGCCGCCTTGGGCTTGGTCGGCCTTGCCTTTTTGCCGGAACTTTTTCCCCACGCATACGCGGGCGTCATTGTAAGCGTAGTCATTTACGCGATTGGAAGCGGCTTGATAGAAGTCCTTGTAAGCCCGGTTGTGGAAGCCTGCCCCTTTGAACATAAGGAAGCGGCGATGAGCCTTTTGCATTCCTTTTATTGCTGGGGAACGGTCGCGGTGATTTTGCTTTCAACACTTTTCTTTAAATTTTTCGGAATCCAAAACTGGAAGCTCTTGGCTTGCCTTTGGGCCGTCATTCCCTTCTTTAACATTTTTAATTTCGCCGTTTGTCCGATAGAGCATCCGACCGGCGGCCAAAAAGGAATGGGAGTCTTGGACTTGTTCAAGCTTCCAATTTTTTACATCGCGCTCTTGCTTATGGTTTGCGCCGGAGCTTCGGAACTTTCAATGGCTCAATGGGCGTCGGCTTTTGCGGAAGGCGCCTTGGGCTTGGAAAAAAGCGCGGGCGATTTGGCAGGCCCTTGCATGTTCGCGGTGTTGATGGGAATCTGCCGAGCCGTTTACGGAAAATTTGGCGACAAAATTCCTCTTGGAAAATTTATGGTCGTCTCGGGCCTCTTGTGCGTCGTAAGCTATTTGCTCGCCTCCTTGTCGCCCAGCCCGCTTGCAAGCCTTTTGGGCTGCGTGCTTTGCGGCTTTTCCGTCGCCATCATGTGGCCAGGAACAATCAGCCTTTGCTCGCCCAAAATTCCAATGGGAGGAACCGCCTTCTTCGCGCTGCTTGCGATGGCCGGAGACTTGGGTGGCTCGGCGGGCCCAGCCTTGGTCGGCTACTTAAGCCAAGCCGCCGGAGGAAACTTGCAAAAAGGACTTTTGTTCGGCGTGATTTTCCCGATTGTTCTAGTCGTTATGGTCATAACGCTTTCATTCATTAAGAGCGAAAAGGAG
>JAILDQ010000112.1 GCA_024689365.1 Treponema sp.
CCAGGCGCGGACGAAGACGAACAAGGAAGGCCCTTTGTCGGCAGAGCCGGCCAGCTTTTGGATAAAATGCTTGGAGCAATCAATCTTTACAGGGAAAAAAACTGCTACATAGCGAACATCGTAAAATGCCGGCCGCCAATGAACCGAGACCCTTCGCCTGAAGAGGCGCAAGCTTGCCGTTCATTTTTGGACGCCCAGATTCATGTTCTAAAGCCAAAAATGATTCTTGCCATGGGAAGGGTTGCCTTGCAAAAACTTTTGGACACCTCGATTGGCATTAACAAAATGCGCGGACAGATTCTTGACTTTAAGGGCATTCCCTTTATGGCAACCTATCATCCTAGCGCCCTTCTTAGAGACGAAAATTTGAAAAGGCCAGCTTGGGAAGACCTAAAGGTTTTTAAAAGCCGCTTGCTTGAACTTTGTCCGGATTACGACAAATGAAATATTTGCAAGTGGCGCTCAACGTTCCCGCAAACCAAACTTTCACTTACAAAAACGTTCAAGCCGGAAAGATAGTCGCGCAGGAAGAAAAAGCTCAAAAAGATTTGATTCCCCTAAAACTAAGCCGAAAGGTTGACTCCTTTGAGGCTCAGGTAGGCTCGCGCGCGGAAGTGATGTTCGGCAACAAAAGAATGACGGGCATCATAATCGACATCTTTGACGAGCTTCCAAAAGACCTTTCCTTTGATCCGCGCAAAATAAGGAAAGCCCTTAGAATTTTGGATCAAAGCCCCTTGCTCACGCCCGAACTTTTGGATTTGGGAAAATGGCTCAGCGCCTTTTACTTGTGTCCGATTGGCGAAGCCCTTTGCTCGATGATTCCAGGCGCGAAAAGGGAAGTGGACGGCGGCGGCTTCGCTTTGGTTGACGAAGATTCTTTTGAAGGAAGAAATGTCTTGTCGGACGAACAAGAAAAGGCCGTTCAAGGAATTGTTTCTTCCGACGGTAAAAAGAGCCTCTATCATTATCTTTACGGCGCTACTGGAAGCGGAAAGACAGAAGTTTTTTTGAGCGCCGCCGAAAAAATTTTGGAGGCTGGCAAAGGCGTTTTATATTTAGTGCCAGAAATCGGCTTGACTCCGCAAGTGGTTCAGGCAGTCGCAAGGCGTTTTGGAAACACAGTGGCCGTCTTGCATTCAGCCTTGAGCCCTAGCCAAAAATTGGGCGAATGGAAAAGAATTTTAAAGAAAGAGGCTCGGGTTGTGATTGGCGCCAGAAGCGCGGTTTTCGCTCCGATTCCGGATTTGGGCTTGATTATAATTGACGAAGAGCACGATTCCTCCTATAAGTCTGGGAACTCTCCGCGCTACCACGCCCGCCAAGTCGCGATGCGCCGCGCTTCAAAATTAAAGATTCCGTTGGTGATGGGAAGCGCCACGCCCAGCGTTGAGGCTTGGAAAGCGATTGAAGAAAAACAATTCCTCTGCCATTCCTTGACAAAAAGACTTAGCGGCGGAAAAATGCCGATAATCGCTTCCCTTGATTTGTCAAAGGAAAAAATGAACGGCGCCATTTCTTTGGCTCTTGAAGAAGAAATACGGCAAACCTTAAAAGAAAAACGTCAAGTGATTTTGTTTTTGAACAGAAGGGGCTTTAACCATATTTTCAGATGCTCCTCTTGCGGCTTTGAGCTTAAGTGCAAAAATTGCTCGGTTCCGATGACTTACCACAAGGCGCAAAATCGTTTGGTTTGCCATTACTGCTCTTATTCGGTCGAGCCCTTTAGAGTTTGTCCTCAATGCGGTTCGGTTGACATAGGCTATTCAGGCTTTGGAACGGAATTTATAGAAAGCGAGGTCAAGTCAAAATTCCCAAACGCCAGGTCTTTGCGCCTGGACACTGATTCGGTTTTAAAAAAAGGCGAGCTTGAAGAAAAAATAAACGCTTTTAAAAAAGGCGACTACGACATTTTGCTTGGAACTCAAATGATTGCAAAAGGCCTTAATTTTCCCGCGCTAAAGCTTGTCGGCGTAATTTTGGCGGACACTTCGCTTCATTTGCCAGACTTTAGGGCTGCGGAAAGAACTTTTTCTTTGATAACGCAAGTGGCGGGAAGGGCCGGCCGTTTTTTTCCGGACGGAAAAGTTTTTGTCCAAACCTATTCGCCGTCGCATCCCGCGATTTATTGCGCATGCCATTCAAGGCAAAAAGATTTTTATCAGCAAGAATTGGACACAAGGCGACTTTTGAATTTTCCTCCATATTCAAGGCTTTTAAGATTAGTCTTTAGAAGTTATGTTCAAGCGGATTCGGAAGCCTTCGCGCAAGACGCATTTAACATTATAAGCGAAGAGTTGCAGGCGATAAAAGAAAAGCATTTGCAAGATTCTGACCAAACGGAAATCTTAGGGCCAAGCGAATGTCCACTTTCTAAAATAAGCTCAAATTACAGAAACCAAATCTTGCTTAGAGGGCCTTCAATCGCGATTTTGCAAAGGCTCGCTTCCCGCTTGATTTACGGCTTTAGGGCAAAAGAGGGCGTTTATATCGAAGTTGACGTTGATCCTGTCAATTTGCTTTAGGCTAAGCGTGCCGCCTGATTCCGTCAAATTTTACTTGCCATAGGAACAAGCCTGTTGGCGGAGCGGTTGGGCCTGCCATTTTTCTGTCGCATGCCTTTAGCGCATTTTCAAAGTCTTCAAAGCGTTTTTTGTTTTTGTCAAAGTCGATTAAAGTTCCGGTAAGGGAACGAACCATCCTGTACAAAAAGGCGTTGGCTTCAATTTGAAAAACCAAAAGTTTTTGTCCAAAAGCGTCTTCTTCCTCAAAGAAAAACGCCTCTTCCAAATAGCGCTTTGTCGAGAGGCTTGCGTCGCCGGCGCCCGCAAAGGTTTTGCAATCCGTTTCGCCGCGCAAGGCTTTTGCCATTTGGTTTAAATTTTCCAAGTTTGGAATGTGGTTGATTTGCCAAAGATAGCGGCCGCTCGCGGCTACAGGAATTTGTTTTGGCAAAATAAAATATCTGTAAACACGGCTGGTCGCGCTAAAGCGGGCTGAAAAATCTTCCGGCACAAATTTAGCTTTGTTGATTCTAACGTCGACCGGCAAAAAATTGTTCAAGGCCTTTGGAATGTTTTCTTCCGGAATGGAATCGATTGGGCATAAAAAAGTCGCCGCTTGGTCTTTCGCGTGCACGCCGGAATCGGTTCTTCCGGAACCTTGCAAGTCGATTTTTTTTGAAAAAAGTTTTTGCAAAGCGGCTTCAACGTCGCCCTGAACGCTTCTGTCTTTTTCCTGCCGTTGCCAGCCGCAAAAATCGGTTCCGTCGTATGAAATGGAAAGAAGAACGTTTTTTGCCATAAAAACTATTCAAGCTCTATGTCAGCGTCGCCGAGGATTTTGTTCAAGTTGTCGTAAAGGTTTCTTGAATGCTCCAAAAGGGGGCCTGGTTTTTCCTTTGAGGATTTTCCCAAGCCAAAAATGCGGGCGATCGCGATTTTCGCTTCGTCAAGCTTTTTTAGGCGCATGGCTTGGTCTTCTGTTTGTCCGTACTTGTATTCCAAAAGGCCGCAAAGGTAAATCACTCCGTCCCAACCGTAATTCTTGTCAGTGTCGGGGCCCATGTTCGCGAGGGTGGAGCTTTTTTCTATGCGCTGGGATTCGTTTTGAACCGCTTGTTGGTAGAAGAAAATCGCCTTGTGATAAAATATTTTTGCCACCATGTCAAAGTTGTGGTCTGGAACTTCTTCGTTCAAGTCGTCGCAAAGCCAAGCCAAGCGCAAGGTCAAGATGGCTCTCTTCATCGTCGGAAGGTAGGCAAAGTCAACTTCATCGTATGTAAGAATCGCCAAAAAATACATCGCCGCGCCGTCAAGCAAATTGCGGTTTCTCGTAAGATTGTAGTAGGGGAAAACCATGTTGGTGAATTTTTTTCTGGCTTCCGCCGTTTCATAGATTCTGTCAAGGGAGGCTTGGTCTTTTATTTCGTTGAAGTCATTCCAAAAAAAAGCGCAGTGGCAATTTGGGCAAGCGCCAATCGCGTAAATAAGAGGATTTATTTTTCCGTATCTAGCGGTTGGAATGTATTGGCGGTGAAGCTCTTCTGTCAAGGCTCCCGCGTTAAGGCGTCCGCTTCCTGTAAGCATTTCTTCTCTAGGAAATTCTTTGTGGCAAACGGGGCATTTAATCTTTTTTTTTGACCAATAGGAAACTGCCAGCGGCTTTTTGGGGCCTGTGTCCTTTTTGAATCTTGTGTACATAATTTGAATTATAGCGCATTGCCGCTTGAAATTCAAGAATTAAATTTCAATAATAACTTGCGCGATCGCAAATTCCTTTTCATGGCTTAGCGACACAAAAAATTTGGCATTTTGCCAGTCGGGGCAATATTTTTTTAAGGCTTCTTGCGCGCTGCCTTGAATCGCTAGCATTGGCTTTCCGTTTTTGTCATTTTGAATGAATAAATCCCGCAGGTCAAAGACAAGGCCGCAGCCGAGCGCCTTTGAAAAGGCTTCCTTTGCGGCGAATCGGGCGGCGTAATGCTGAAGGCTCGCGCTTTGCCGGGCTGCGGTCATGCTTTTCTTTTTTTCCAAAATTTCTTCTGGGTTAAAGAAACGCTCAAGCATTTTTGGATTGTCAATCCATTTTTGAAAGCGCGAGCATTTTGCCAAATCGATTCCTATTCCGAATATCATTGAATTGTTTCCGAGCCTTCTTCGCTTTGAGGCGTTTGCAAGGTTTCGTCAACAACTTCTGCCGGCGGCCTTTCCTTGATTTTTACGTCTATCGTGTCCACGCTCAGGCTTTCAAGATGGAATTCTTGCGGTATCAAAACCGATACAGGAAGCTTGTAGTCGCCTGCCTCTGTTATTTCGCTTAAGTCCACGCTGAGAGTGTCCGGGTTTGGAGTCCATTCGTTCATAATCAAACGGGGGCCTCGCAAAAGGATTGAGGCTTTTTTTTGCGTGTCGCATTCAAAGTTTGCGGGAATGTTTCTCAAAAGAATCGGGAGGTTTTGCAATTCCCTTTCGCCTTCTTGGTAATCCATTTTCACGGTCACAAGAGTTTCGTCCGAGCCGTAGAGTTTTACAAGCTTGTTCAAGTTTACGATTTTTGTTTTTTGCTTGAA
>JAILDQ010000174.1 GCA_024689365.1 Treponema sp.
CCAAGCTCCAATCAATTCCTCCTTGCGTTCTATCGTAGTTCTTACGATTTCATTCAATTCATTATCAGACAAATTTATTTTTTTAGCAACAGTAATTTCAGGCTCCAACCAAATTTTGGCTTCTCCGTTAGGTGTCGAAACATGAACATGCATTCGCGCTTCTTCTCTAGAAAAGAAATAGAATCTTTTATTTCCATCCACAAATACTGTTGGCATATTGCCCATTATATCATGTTTTTTGAAATTTTGCAATTTCAAGCGCTCGTAAAAAAAAATCCCGCGACGGATTGCCGCGGGACTTGTAGGCGTATTCGCGCCTTTACCTTTCCTAAATCTGTTCCATCACGTTGACCATCTCAATCGCGCTAAGGGCGCAGTCGTAGCCCTTGTTGCCGCTCTTGGCTCCGGCGCGGTCGATGGCTTGCTCCAAGTTGTCGGTGGTCAAGATGCCGAACAAAACTGGCACTCCTGTGGCAAAGCTGGCTTGGGAGATTCCTTTGCTGACTTCGGCGCAAACGTAATCGTAGTGGCTTGTGCTTCCGCGGATTACGGCTCCAACGCAAATTACGGCGTCGTACTTTTTGCTGGCCGCCATTTTTTGGGCCACTACGGGAATTTCAAAAGCGCCTGGAACCCAAGCCGCGCTGATGTTTTCTTCTTCAACTCCGTGGCGAACAAGACCGTCAACGGCTCCGTCCAAAAGTTTTTGAACGATGAACGCGTTAAAGCGCGAGGCGACGATTCCAACCTTCATGCCGCTTTTTGCGACAACTTTTCCTTCAATCATTTTCATACAAAACTCCTTTTGCTTAAGATTTAATTTACGTTTATGTGGTCAAAGATGTGGCCCATTTTTTCCTTCTTGGTGCGAAGGTAAAATTTGTCAAACTTTGACGGCGGTATTTCTATAGAAACTCTTTCCGCGACTTTTATTCCAAAGCCGTCAAGGCCGTAGATTTTTTGCGGATTGTTTGTAAGAAGACGCAAGGATTTTATTCCAAGGTCTCTTAGGATTTGAGCGCCAATCCAGTATTCGCGCAAGTCGGGTGCGAAGCCGAGCTTTATGTTCGCCTCGACTGTGTCGTAGCCGTTTTCCTGGAGCATGTAAGTCTTCAGCTTGTTGATAAGGCCGATGCCTCTTCCTTCTTGGCGCATGTAAAGCAAAACGCCGCGGCCTTCTTTTTCTATCGTCTTCATCGCTTGATGAAGTTGCGGGCCGCAGTCGCAGCGCTGGCTTCCAAAAACGTCGCCTGTCAAACATTCAGAGTGAACGCGGCACAAAACGTTTTGGCCGTCGCCGATTTCTCCCTTTACAAGCGCGATGTGGTGCTCTCCAGTGAGGTCGTCGGTGTAGCCGTAAATGTCAAATTCGCCGAACTCGCTCGGAAGCTTTGCCTTGGCTTCTTGAACAACGTGCTTGTCGTGAATGCGGCAATAGTCGGCGAGCGCCTTTATCGTTATGTATTTAAGCCCGAACTTTTGCGCGAGCTCGTAAATCTTTTGGCCGCGGGCCATAGTTCCGTCGTCGTCCATAATTTCGCAGCAAACGCCGCACTCTTTCAAGCCCGCCAAACGGCAAAGGTCAACGGTGGCTTCCGTGTGGCCTGCGCGGACAAGGACTCCTCCTTTCTTTGCAATCAAGGGGAAGGTGTGGCCGGGCCGCCTAAAATCTTTTGGCGTGGAATTTGGATCTACGCAAGCGCGGATTGTGGCGGCTCTTTCGGCGGCGGAAATTCCTGTAGTAGTTGAAACGTGGTCAATCGAAACTGTAAAGGCGGTCTCGTGGTTGTCCGTGTTTTCCGCAACCATAGGAAGCAAGCCAAGACGGTTTGCCATTCCTTCGCTTATGGGCGCGCAAATCAAGCCCTTTGCGTATGACGCGATAAAGTTGATGTTTTCTTGGCTTGCGAATTGCGCGGCGCAAATCATGTCGCCTTCGTTCTCGCGATTTTCGTCGTCGCTTACGATGATGATTTTTCCCAAACGCAAATCTTCAAGCGCTTCTTCAATTGTGTTGTATTTTATTTCCATAATTGCCTCCAAAATCAATTGCGGTTTTTTCCGCTAGAATCCTCTTTCCCGTAAAAATTCTTCTGTTATGCCGGAAGACGAATTGTTTGCAAGACTAAAATTACCGCGCAAACTAGAATCGTTTGCAAGACTAAAATTACTGCCGCCAAGGCCCATGAGTTTTTGGACGTATTTTCCAACGATGTCGTTTTCCAAGTTGACAAGGTTGCCGGGTTTTTTTGAAAGCAGGGTGGTCTCCTCTCCTGTGTGCGGAATGATGGAAACGGCAAATTCCTTGTCGTCAACTTTTGCGACTGTCAAGCTGATTCCGTCAATCGCGATTGAACCTTTTTGAACGATTAAATCCAAAATGTTTTTGTCGGCGCTGACATAAACCCAAACGGCGTTTCCTTCGCGCGCGGTTTTTTCTATGCGGCCTGTTCCGTCGATGTGGCCGCTAACGATATGTCCGCCGAATCTTCCTTCCGCGCTCATAGCCCGTTCAAGATTGACTTGGCTTCCGTTTTT
>JAILDQ010000185.1 GCA_024689365.1 Treponema sp.
CGCGTAACGAACGTAGCCGCTTGCCGTAATGTCGCTTAGGTCAAAAGGCTTCATGTCAAAGATGTCTTTTATAATTCCCTTGTAGTCGATGTAGGCGATGCTTAATGGGCTAGGCGTGTTTTTCATCCAAAAGCGCAAGACTTGGTCTTCCTCAAAAATAAAAAGCATCCCTGTTCCGTCGGGAATTTTTTTTCTGAACATAAAGCCTTTTGCGCGCGTCTCGGGCTTGTCCGCGATTTCGGCTTCCACGGAAATTGTTTTTCCGTCAGTCCTTTGTATTGAAAGCGTTTTTGTCGGAAGCTTTGGATTTCCCTTTTGGCAAGAAGCCGAGCAAATGAAAATGAAGGCGGCGGAAAAAATCGCGAGCGCCAATTTTGCGGCTTTTATTTTTTTGATTCCATTTTCGTTTTTCATTCAATAAACCTCGCCGCTATAGTTCGTCCAAAAACATTTGGCGGGTGGTTTCCCAACCGTTTTGCTGAACCAAGGATTTTTGCGACAAGTCTTCGAGAGTTTTGTTGTCCGTGTATTTTATCGTCAACGGCCGTTCAAGGCTCATTGTCACGCTGTCGTTTTTCCAAACGCTTCTTTCCGGAGAAAAGTCGTTGGGCTCCCCGTATTTTTTCACAAGAGTAGTGTAGACGCTGTAGTGGTCGACCCTTTCTGGATTCAAATTGAGAATGATGGAATAAAGATTTTCCTGATAGAACTGAAACCAGCACTGGGTTAAAAATCCGTGCCTTTGCGTGTTGCGCGAATCGGTTTCTATTAGAACGCGCGCGTCGCCCGGCAACAACGAAACGTCTCGGTCGCCGTTGTAGCCAAAATCGCTTTTGCTTTTTAGGGCTTGCTTGGCGCTTTCAAGATTCATGCCCAGCTCAACTCCGCCATAGCCTTTTGGCAAGGATTCAGCGAACGCCGCAAAAGAGAGAGTCGCGATTAAAAGAAAAAAAGCCTTTTTCATATTTCAATTATCGGAAAGAAGACGCGGCCTGTTTAGAAAAAAAATCCCCGAGCCAAAAACTCGGGGTTTAAGCCAGCCTTTTGATTTTAGGCCTTTGAGCGGTAGAAAGCCGCAGTCTTGATTATTTCGCTTGGCTTTGCGACGTAAATCTTTCCCGCCACGATTTTTGGCTGGGCCAAGTTTGTAAAGTCGTTTATGGCTTGGGCTTGATGGCCTTGCGGAATTCCGCACATTGTGACCAAGTCCTGGACTGAAAGGTTTGTCTGGAAGCCCTGCGTGCTTGTTGTGTCGAGCTTGGCCTTTTCGAGCTGAAGGGCGAGCATGTCGATCAATTTGTGCGAGTATTCTTTAATTTGAGAGTTTGTGAGCTGGCGGTGCTGGGCCCAAAGGCGTTCGGCCAATGTTGTGGTCAAGCGGGCGATTAGCTGGGCTTGAGTGGCTACCATCATGTCAAAGTTCTTGCGGTTTACGACCATCAAGACGCATTCCTCGTGAGCGATCGCCGTAGCCGAGCGGGGCTTGTTTTCAAGCAAGGCCATCTCTCCAAACATGTCGCCTTTTTTAAGAACCGCAAGCGTTACTTCGTTTCCCTCGACAACTTTGCTGATTGAAACTTCTCCCGACTGGATGATGAACATGTCCGCGCCGGATTGGTTCTCGCAGAAAATCATCGTTCCTTTGGGGTATTTTCTTGTCATTTCTTCCGTCGGCTCAAAGTAAACGGCTCTTGATTTTGGCTTGAGAGCCACAAAGCGCTGTTTCGCCGCCTCAATGTTGACTCCGTTGGGGCAAGCCTTAAGGTATTGGTAATAAGCGTAAATGGCGCAATCGGGTTTGTAAGCGTTTTCGTAAAAGTTTGCCACTTTGAAAATCTGCTCTGGAGATTCAGAGGCCACGTTGTTCAATGTCAATTTTGTAAGGACGCCATTTAAAACGCGCATTCGGTTTGCGAAAGTGCGGATGATTTTCATGGCGACAGGCGTGTTCTTCGCGATTAATTCAGGATACTGGTCGCGCATTACGGCGATGACAGTTACGTCTGTCATGGCGATTACAGTTTCAATCTGCAAGTGGTTGGACATGCAGGGAATTACTCCAACGAAGTCTCCTGGACCCAAAATCGTTTGCTCTTGGCCAGGAATCTTCACTTCGCTGACGCACTGAACTTGTCCAACTTGGATTATGAAAAATTTATCGCTTTGCGCTTTTCCTTCTACAACAATGGCCGCGCCTTTTTTGTAATTTACGAATGAAAGCTGTAACACCGACTCTTCCTTATAATAATATCATAGCATTATAACTTGAAAAAGAAAAAAATTCAATAAAAAAAACGAATAAAAACAATAATTAAATGTTAGAATTCAGGCCGTTTTTTACGCAAATGATTTCCTCTTCAAGGTCAAAGCCAAAAGTTTCCTTGGCCTTTTTTTTGCACAAATCGATTAGGGCCAAAACGTCTTTTGCCTTTGCGCCTCCAACGTTCACGATTATGTTTCCGTGGAAGGGGGCTATTTGGGCGCCGCCGATTTTGCTTCCCTTTAGGCCCAGTTCGTCGATTATTTTGCCTGTTGGGCGGCCAAAGGAACGGTTGTTCTTAAAAACGCTTCCCGCGCAAGGAAATTTGTAGTGGCCCTTGTCCTTTCGCTCTTGAACAAAGCCCGCGCCTTTCTTTACAATCTCTTCGGCTTGTCCCGGGCTGACTAAAAATTGGCCTTCGACAATGATTTTTTCGCTGTTGGAAAAGGGCGATTTTTTGTATTGCCATTCCGAGGAGGGGAAAATTTCTTCCTTTTGAACAAAGGAATCTTCTTCCCGGCTCCATTCAATCCAAGCGATTTTTCCCGCGACGTTGGACATTTCCCTGTCAAAGCAGCGGGCGTTCATGTAAAGCGCTCCGCCGACAGTTCCTGGAAGGCCCGCGAATTCCTCCAAGCCTGAAAGGGAGTTTTTTTCGGCGAAGGAAACTAGGCTTGCGACGCTGGAACCGGCTTTCGCCCTGATTGCGGCCCCTTCTTCGCCTTGATTTTTTTCAATAATTTCAAGGCCGCAAAGTTTTTTTGTGGAAACGACGATTCCGTCAAAATCTTGGTCGTCAAAAAGGACGTTTGTCCCGCCGCCCAAGACAAAATATGGGATTTTTTCTTTTTTAATGAAAGTCAAGGCGAGGCAAAGGCTTTTTGTATTTTCAGGCTCAAGCAAAAGAGCCGCTTTCCCGCCGATTTTGAAGGAGCTTCTGGGGGCCAGCGCTTCGTTTTGCAAAAGCCTTAGGGATTCGTGACGCTTGAAATTCTCGGCGGCTTGTGTTATATTATACATTGCGATTATTATAGCCAAATTATCTTTGATGCGCAAGGCGGTTTTTTTATGGCGCTTAAATTATTCAACACAATGGGAAAAAAACTTGAGGAATTCGTTCCCCGCGAAGAGGGCTTTTGCGGCTTTTACGGATGCGGCCCGACCGTTTACAATTACGCCCACATCGGCAACCTTAGGGCCTACGTTTTCCTGGACACCCTTGACAGAAGCCTTTCTTTTTTGGGCTACAAAAAAAAGCATGTAATGAACATAACCGACATCGGCCACTTGACCGGAGACGCTGACGACGGCGAGGACAAAATGCTAAAGACCGCCAAGGAGCGCCAGCAGTCGGTTTTGGACATCGCGAATTTTTACACCGAGGCCTTTTTTAAGGACATCGACCGCTTGAACATAAATCGGCCCGACGTTGTTTGCAAGGCCACAGACCATGTTCCCGAAATGATCGACCTGATCAAAAAAATCGAGGAAAACGGCCATACCTACATGGCCGGCGGAAACCTTTACTACGACGTTTCAACTTACCCCGATTACGGAAAGCTCGCCAACTTAAACCTTGACGACTTGCAGGCTGGAGCCGGAAAGCGAAAGGTTGTAGTCGTTGACCAAAACAAGCGCAATCCCCAAGACTTTGTCCTTTGGTTCACAAAGAGCAAGTTTGAGGAGCAGGCCCTTGTTTGGGATTCACCTTGGGGAAAGGGCTATCCGGGCTGGCACATTGAATGCTCGGCGATGAGCATGAAGTATTTGGGAAAGCATTTTGACATTCATACAGGCGGAATCGACCACGTGCCGGTTCACCACACGAACGAGATAGCGCAATCGGAAGGCTCCTTCAGCGACGAAGACAAAAAGGAAGGCCCTTGGGTTCGTTATTGGCTTCACAACGCATTCTTGGTGATCGAAGGCGCCACAAAAATGAGCAAGTCAAGCGGAAATTTCCTTACCTTGCAGTCTTTGATTGACAAGGGCTACGATCCTTTGGATTACCGCTATTTCTTGTTGGGCGCCCATTACAGAAGCCCTGCCAATTTCAGCTGGAATTCAATGGATTCGGCAAAGAATTCCCGAGCCTCTTTGGTAAAAAGGGCCGCGAAGGTCGTTCAAGCCGCAAATGGAAAGGCCGCCCAAAATCTTGGAAAAAAGGCTTCCGATTATTTGGAACAGTTCAAGGCCGCGATAGAAAACGATTTGGGAACTCCCGCCGCCTTGGGCCTTTTGCAAGTTTCTTTGAAGGACGCGGAAATTCCGCCGGAAGAAAATTTGGCCCTTATGCAGAAGATGGACAGTGTTTTGGGCTTAAAATTAAAGGAATCCGCCGAGTTGAGCTTAAAAACTCCTTCTACGGTTGAAATTTCACACGAGGGCGATGAAGAAGCCGCCCAAATTGACGCCTTGGTGGCCGAACGAACCGCCGCAAAAAAGGCCAAGGACTTTGCCCGCGCCGACCAAATAAGGGACGATTTGGCCGCGAAGGGAATTGTTATCGTTGACACGCCGAACGGCGCCGTATGGAAGAGACAATAGAAGAAAAGTTTTTTTCTTGTAACTTATTGAGGACTTGATGGTTAAAGATATAAGCGACAATCAGAGCGAAACTGGCGCCCTAAACGCCGCCGACGAGCGCGACTTTAAAAAGATTTACGACGCGACTTTTAACCTGCTCTTCAAGGTTTCTTACAGAATTGTAAGCGACGAGGAAGCGGCGGAGGATTTGGTCCACGATTCGTACATCAAGGCGAACGAAAAGGCGATGCAGTTTCCCACAATGAACGACGCGACCTTCTGGCTTATCAGAGTGGTCAAAAACGCGTCGCTTAACTACGTCAAGCGGAAGGGGCGAGAGAAAAAAGCCTTGCAGCGGGAATATTACGAAGACCGCAGGCAAGTCACTTCCGGCGAGACGGACGCATTGCGGGCCGAAACGATTGAAAAGGCGAAGGAGGCTTTGAGCCAGTTGCCTGACAATCTTCGGGAAGTTCTGGTTTTGCGCGAATACGCCGATATGAATTATAAGGAAATCGGCAAGGCCTTGGGCATAACCGAAGGCAACGTAAAGGTCAGAGTGTTCAGAGCGCGAGAGCAGCTCTCAAAGCTTATAGGAGTAGACGATGTTTCTTTGTCCTGAAAACGACATTCATTCAATTTATCTCGACGGCGAATTGCCGGAAAACTTTGTAAAAGACTACGAGGCCCACTTGGCGTCTTGCGAAAAGTGCCGCGCAAAGCTTGAAAAGCTGAAGAAAATTCACGGATTGTTTTCAGAAGATTCAAAATCCCTTGACGTGGACGAGGTTTTCAAAGCCCAGAGCTTTGAGCGCTTGCAAAGCAGAATGCGCTTTTCAAAGGTTGTCAAGGCTTCTGAGCCAAAGAAGAACATTGTCCGCATGACAACCTTTGTTCCTCTAGCAGCCGCGGCCGCCGCAGTTTTCGCCGTGATTCTTCCCCTTAGAATGAAAGGCGGACAAGCCGTTCAAAACGTTGACGAAAACGTTCTTGCCGTTTCAAGCGTAAAAAGCCAAACGCCCATCGCCGATTCTGACATCATCGTGAACGGCGGAATACAAAGTGTTTCCTTTGACAAAAACTCAGAATCCCAGCTTGCCATAAAGGCCAGCGATTTTGAAAGCCTCAAGGGCGAGGAAGAAAATTTGGAAGGCGGAATGACAATCAGCGTCACAAAGCTCACGAACTTAAATTCAATTTCCGCTTCTAATGTTTCCAATGTGGCTTCTACCAGGCTTAATGTTTTGGACATTATAAAGTGAACCGCTTTTCTTACACGCTGCGAAAGCATCCCGTGGCGCGGCTTTTTATTCTGGCCTTTTTCATAGCGGCTGGAATTTTCTTGTTGACTTTCTTCACGCGCTTTGGAGCGAGAACTCCTGTCTTGACTGAAATAAATCCAAGCATTGGAACCGCGGGCGACATTCTTGTTTTGCGGGGCGAAGATTTTGGCGACAGCCGCGGCTCAAGTTACGTCGAACTTTGCGGAAACCGCCTTACCGAAAGCGGCTATGTTTTTTGGTCCGACAAAATGATAAAGGTGATTGTTCCCGGAAACACCGAGGACGGCTTGGTTTACGTCGCCACCCGCGCGGGAAAGTCAAACCCGGAATTTTTCGCAAACGAATTGGCCATTCCGGTTGAAATGCCGGAAAACCCAATGTTCAGCATTCCAATCATAACCGAGCTTTCAATGTCTGAAGGCGCTCCCGGTCAAATCCTTTCAATCAGCGGAAGAAATTTCGGCGCGGCTAGGGGAGACTCAAGCGTTTATTTTTCGGCCCACCGCGAAGGCGACTTGGAGCCCGGCATTCCTGACATTACGACTTCAGCGGGCAATATTGAAAAGCAAAAGTATTCTGGCTTTGTAAGCCCGAGCGAAGCGGACTTTGACTTTGAGTATTGGAGCGAAAATGAAAT
>JAILDQ010000220.1 GCA_024689365.1 Treponema sp.
GCAAGCGTAACTTTTTTTACGTTCATTGAACAAAGCGCCTTTAAAAGCATCACAAGGGAATTGTCGATTATCTCGGCCGACCTGTCGAGCAAGGCGCTGACGTTGAGAACAAAGTCAAAGGGCTTTGCCGCCGCGGTTACGTTTGAGGTGGCTATGATTTTGCAATCCGATGAAGTCAAGGCGCCGGCCAACTGTACATAGCGCTTGGAGTTGCTCAAGAAAACATAGTCCGCTTTTATTGCCGACGGAATGTAATTGATTGAAATGGTCAAGGGCTTACGCTCGCTGGCAAAGGCCTGAATTTTTTTGCTTTGGCTTTTCATAGAACGGCCTGGGCCTGCGATAAGGATTTCTTTTTGCGCGAAGGCGGCTTGCAAGAGATTTCTGTCCTTTGTGTCGTTCACTTCCTTGTCGATGAAATTCAAATATATGTCTTCCATATATTTTTTGTCGTAAAGAAGTTTTTTTTCGCCCTCAAGCTTTCCCAAAAGTTCGTTGATTTGCTTCACGCTCAAAGAGCGCTTTTCCATCAAGTCCTTTACGTAATTGGGATGGCAGTCGTTTGAGGCCGCCAAATAATAGAACATGTTGTAGCCCCAAGTGGAGGCCTTGTAAAATTGGCTGATGTTCGCGTCAATCGCTTCCAAATATTGGCTGATATGATAATCCTTTCCAAGGGAATGGTTCATCATCATGGCCACAAGCTCAATCGGGGCGTTCCCGGCAGACTTTCCCATTCCGTAAAGGGTTCCATCAACGAGCAAAGCCCGGTCGCTTTCTTTTGAGAGCATGGCGATGCAGTTTGCGTATGCCATTTGAAAATTGTTGTGGCCGTGGTAGCCAAGCGCGATGTCCTTGTCCAAGGCTCCGTCAAGCAAGTCAAAGTAATGGCTCAAATTGTTTTGGTGCATCAAGCCGTAAGTGTCAACCATGCTGACGGCAAAGGGCTTCGCTTTGTTTGCAAGGGCTATCAAGTCTTTCATCTCTTCGTCGCTGTAGCTTGTGACGCTTACCAGCTGGGCAAAGACCATGTAGCCCAAATCCTTCAGCTGACCGCAAAAGTCCAAGGCTTCCTTTCTCAAATGCTTTTTAAAGATGACGCGGATTCCGTCCAAAAAGGATTGGCTTTTGGGCTGAATGTTTTTTAGCGGACAAGTTCCATAGTCAATCATTCCCAAGACTTTGGACTTTTTCTTGTCCAAGGCTCCGAATATTTTTTGAACGCTTTGAGTGTCGGGCATTATGGCGCGGTCAATGTCAAAGGGCCGGCGCTCGTCCAAAAAGCCGATTTCTATAAAATCAGTTCCGGCGTCAACAACGCGCTCAAAGACGCTCACCATGTTGTCGCGGCCAAAAAGCCAATCGTTGACATAGCCGCCGTCGCGGAGAGTGCAATCCAACAAAAAAGTCTTGGCCGCGTTTTTCATATCGATAGGCCCTCTTCCCTAATCGCTTTCATTTCCTCTTGAGGCAAGAAGGGAAACATGTCCTCAAGGCTGGGAGAAACCATGCTGCCGTCAGGCAATTTTCTTGACGAAAGCTTGGGGCTGAAGAATTGCTCGCTGTCCACAAAGGGTTCCACAAAAACCGGGCCCTTAGTTTTTAGAGCTTCGGATATTTTTTGAGAGGCGTCTGAGACGCTGTCAATCTTATAATATGGAATGCCAAAGGCGGCCGACAATTTTTCAAAGTCCGGAAAGCTCAAGCCGTTTCCGTCGCAAACTCCTACCAAGGGCGGAGAGAAAAGATTTGTCTGCGTTTGCCTGATTGAATGGTAGCCGTTGTTGTTTATGACAAAGAGCTTTAGGTTAAAGTTGTTGTAGACCAAGGTTTGCAATTCCTGCAAATTCATCATCAAGGAACCGTCGCCTTCTATGCAAACGGTTTTCTTTTCCTTTCCGCGAGCAAGCGCGACGCCTAAGGCGGCCGGCAAACCGTAGCCCATGCTGGCGCAGCCTGAGTTTGTGAAAAGCCTTTGATTCTTTTTTAACAAGGCCGCTTGGAAGGAAATCACGCAGGCGCTTCCGTTTGACGTAACAACAGCGTCGCCTTCTTCAAGGCCTTTGAACAAGAGGTCCATCAAAACGTATGGATTTACGGGCGATTCTTTTTTGTAATATTCAGGAAGGCAGGCCGGAAACCTTGCGTTTATGGCCCGGCACCAGTCAAGCCATTTTTTGTGGCGACCGTCATTTGAAGCGATTTTTTCCATAAGGCAAATCGCGTCCTTGGCGTCGGCCAAAAGGGGCATGTCGATTTTTAGAGTGGGCTTTAAAAGCTCGCCTTGGTCAATGTCAACCATAATCTTGTAGGCCATCGAGGCGAAGTTTTCCCAATTGTAGCTTATTTGCCTGATGTTCAAGCGGCAGCCCAAGACAAGCAAAAGGTCGGAATATTGGACGCAAAAGTTTCCGCCGCGTGTTCCGACAGTTCCTGGCCGGCCGCAATAAAGGGGATGTTCGTCCCAAAGCAAATCGTGGGCGTTCCAAGCGGTCACAACAGGAACATTGAGTTTTTCTATTAGCCTTAAAAAATCCTGATAGGCGCCCGAAAACCTAACGCCCTCGCCCGCCAGAATCACGGGCCTTTTTGCTTCCTTTATTTTTTGAAGGACTTCCCTGGCCTTTTCTTCGCTAAAGGCGGGCGGAAGAATGGAAGCGTCTTCCGCGCAATCGTAATGGCGCAAAGATTCGGTTTCTATAATCGCGCCTTGAACATTCAAGGGAACGTCAAGCCATACGGGCCCTTTTCGGCCATGGGTGGCTATGTACAAGGCCTTTTCGCAATAATAGGCGATGTCATTCGGGTCAACAATCATTTGGGCGAATTTTGTCATTGTCTTTACGCAGTCAACGATGTTGAATTCCTGGTCGCCCAATTGCCTTAAAGGAACGTCGGTTGACTTTATTGTCGTGGAAAATTTGACCTGGCCCGACACTATGAACATTGGAACAGAGTCAAGCCAGCCGCCCAAAACTCCGTTCAAGGCGTTTACGCCGCCGGGTCCTGTGGTGACGCAAAGCGCGGCGATATTTCCGCTGTAACGGGCGTAGCCTTCCGCGGCGATGGCTGACGCTTGCTCGTGGTGGTTGTAGACGCAACGCAATTTTGGATGGTGGCCAAAAGCGTCGTTCAAATGCATGGCGCCGCCGCCCGTAACTGTAAACAAGTCAGTTATTCCGTTTGACGCAAAAAAATCGGCAATGTAATCGGCCACCCGCTGTTTCATTTCAAGCCTCCAAATTTCTTATCGCTTTCCAAACCGCGCTTTGATTGGCAAAGAGCATCCAGTATCTGTCATACCAAAAAATGTAAAGGTTGGGCAAAGAATTTTTTTCAAGAAGCGCGTCGGCGGCCAAGGGGTCGCCAGAGCAAATCACTCCCCTGTAGGAGCCGGCCGAAAGATTCTTTTCCTTGAATTCCTCAAAAGAAAGAAGCGGAACTCCCATAAGGCTTTTGTCCGTTTTTTCTTCGCCGGGCAAAAGAACCATATAAGGAATGTTCACGCGGCTTTTGTAATACGAAATAAAGGCCTTGAAAATCGAGCCGTCTCCAAAAACAACAACATCTTCCTTTATGGCGCCGGGATTTTTTAAGCCGCTAAAGCGATTTTTCCAATAAGAGTAAGGCTTCTTCGCGTCATAAAAACCGTGCCTAAATTTCCATTCGTTGAATTGAGGAAGGTCCATAAAGGACTCACCGTAGCGCTCTTGCAAAATATTTTTCCAGCCGCAAGGAAGGCTTACGCTCGCGCCTTCAAAGTCCAACTTGACGCTTTTCTTAAAGTCAGCCGCGGAAAAATACGCTTGTCCCTTTATCTGGCCGTTTTTGTAATGGGTGTAAATCGAAAGCTTTGATTTTGAGTCGCCGGCCTTTAAGAGGGCCTCAAACTTTTCCAAGATTTTTTTACGACTAAAAAGCTTTCCCAAATATTTGTGGGCCTTCCATTTTAAAAGCTTCATGTCCAAAAAGTCTCTTGAATAGCCGTAGGAATAGGCGAACAAAAGCCTTTGCAAAAAGCGGATTTTCCTTAGCCTGCGTTTTTCATTTCCATTTTTGGAAAAAGCCTTGTCGATTGGAAATATGTCTATTGAAATTCCTTCGTTGCAGTCAACCCACCAGTTTTGGGGATGAATCGCGGAAGTGTTTGAATTCCTAAGCTTTGCGTATCCGCCAAAAAAGCAATTGTCGTTTTGCGGAGTCTGCAAAAAATACTCTCCAGAAAAGGCGTCCTTTAAAGACAAAAGCTTCTCGTAGTCCTCCCGCATAAGGGCGACGTCAATGTCGTCGTCGCCGTCGATAAAGCTTCCGCCGCGCATAAGGCCAAGCAGGCTTCCGTAAATTGGATAAAGGGTCAGGCCGTTTTCCTCGCAAACTCGCGCCAGTTTTTTCAAGAGATCGATTTGAACGTCCTTCACTTCCTGTATTTTTTGAGCGTCCTGGTCCTTTTCGTTTTCAGACCAAATCGGAAAGTCGTTTTCCCTGATCCACTTTTGGTTCAATAGCGGAGAGCGGAAAAAGCCCTTCATTTTATACGCCGACCAATCCAAGTCAGACTCTTGGGTAAGATTTCCGTCAACAACGGCTTCAAGCAGGCAAAGGCCCATTCCAAAGGGATCAAAAGCTTGCATTTTAAACGAAGCCAATTGGCAAAGAAGCTCCTTTAATTCAGGGATTTTAAAGGCCGGAAGGGAAATCAAAAGCTTTCCGTCTTTTTTTAGCGATTGGAGCGCGGGATTTACAAGGCTGAAAAAGGCCGAGGGAGCGTCAAGGGACCATTGTTCATGCTTTTCCAAATTGATTGCGGCGTAGTCAAACTGGCCTTTTAGGCCGCTTGTGTCGCCAAAGGAATCGTGGACAAAAAAATTTTTCCTTTTGCAAAAGCGCTCTTTGACTCCCTGCATTAAAGCCGGGGACGGCAAAAGGGAATGAAGGCTTTGGCACTTGTCCAAAAGGGCTCCCGCGAGCGCTCCCACATTGTCGCCTACAAGCAGGCAGGAGGCCGATTGTTTTATTGGATAAAAGAAAAACTCGTATTTTCTTACGGCGGAAAGGGCCATAAAGACTTCAAAGCGGCTTTCGCTCAAAAGCTCCTTGTCAAGAAATTCTTTCTTAAATGACTTTGCGTAGTTCAAGACCAAAGAATCCATTTGAGAAATTGAATCTTCTTTTAACAAGGCCCCTTTCATAACGTTTCCTACAACTGCATGCTTTTTTCGTAGGCTTCCAAAACGGGCTTTGTGTCGTCAAGCATCATAAAGTTTCCGTCGTTAATCCAAAGAACCTGGTCGCAAAACTGCTGGAGGGTGTTGGTTGCGTGCGATACGATAAGAACGGTACGGCCGCTTCTCATGAGCTCTTCCATTTTCTTAAAGCTCTTTTTTCTAAAATGCTCGTCGCCTACGCTAAGCACTTCGTCAACCAGCATTATGTCAGTGTCCAAAATCGCGGTGACGGAAAAAGAAAGTTTTGAATACATACCGCTTGAATAAGTGCGGACTGGCCTGTCGATAAAGTCTCCCAACTCGGAAAAGTCGATGATGGCGTCCATTCTGTCCTTTATGTAATCCAACTCGCAGCCCAAAAGCATTCCAGACTTAAGGATGTTTTCGCGGCCTGTGTTATTGGGATTAAAGCCGATTCCAATCGCCATAAGGGAAACGCGGTTTCCAAATGTTTCGATGTAGCCCTCGTCGGGCTGGAAGATTCCCGCAACCGAACGAAGAAGGGTTGTCTTTCCGGAACCGTTTCTTCCAACGATGCCCAAAATCTTTCCCTTTTCCAAAGTAAAGGACAAGTCCTTGACCGCCCTAAAAACATGGGCGGCCTTCATTCCGTCTTTGGCAAGGGCCTTGTGCAAAGACATGTGGCTTATATCCTTGTAATCGATGCTTACGTGACTCACTTCAAGAGCTAATTCTGACATGACAAGCCTCCCCCGTCAAACAATCTTTACGTAACTGTTTTCGTTTCTGTAAACAATGTGAACGCCTATGTAGCACAAGAGCAAAGACACAAGGGTCCACAAGCCAAGCAGCGGCAAATTAGCGATTGTATTGCTAAGCAAGGCGCTTCGCATGACTTCCACAAAAAGAGCCACGGGATTGAAAGTCATCATCAAGACGTTCAAGGGCTCTGGCAAAGTCGTCATGACATTGTAAAAAATGCCCGACAAGAACATGAGCATGTTGAGCAAAATTCCCACGGCGTAAGCCAAGTCGTCGATAAAGACTCCAAAATGCAAAAGAATCATTCCGGCTCCAAAAGAAAGCAAAATCATAAGGCAATAGGCGGGAATGACCAAAAGAATGCAAGGGCCGATTTGAACCTTAAAGACAATCAACATGAAAACCAAAATGCTCAAAGAAAAAACCAGCTTGAAAAAGTTCAAGAACATATTGCTCAGCAAAAGAACGAACTTGGGAACGTAAACCTTTGTTACGATGTCGCGGTTGTTTCTTACAAGCTTTACGCTGTAGTTGACCGTCTTTGAAAAATAGTTCCACATTAAAAGGGCCGAGAAAACGTAGGTGGCGTAGTTTTGGATGTTGCTTCCCATTACGCGGCCAAAAATAATTACGTAGACAAGCATGTTGAACATAGGCTCCAAAAGCCACCAAAGGCGGTTTAGGTAGGAGTTGGCGACTTCCGCGTTAAGGTCGGCCTTGGCCGAGTAAACCATATAGTTTTTGTAGCGCTTCATTTGGAAAAAGAATTTTTTCAGCTCGTTCAAAAAGGAGTGGTTGTCCTTCACAGTGTCCGAAAGCTTTTCCTCAAAGACATTTATTATGATGAACAAAATGACCATCAAGCAGGCAAAGTAGCCGGCCGCCATAAGGCGCTCTTGAAGAAGCGAGCGGGACACGTTCCTCATCCTGTTTGTGAATTCTTCAGTCATAAAAATTGAACAGTCTCCCCTGCCGGTAATTTCAACTCCGCTGGGGGTCCAATTGTAAGAGGCGCCTTGAACTTCCGCAATCATTCTGTTAAAGGCGTTGTAGTCAAATTCCTTGGCCACGGTAGTTTTGCTCATTCCGTAAACCTTGGCCGCGCTCACAAGCGCTTGGAATTCTCCGCTTTCAAGTTTCTTTCCAACTTCGTCCAATGGAAGAAGAATTTTATTTGTCTGGCCCTGGGCGATTTGTTCCGCCGTCCAAAAGTTTTCTTTTAAGACGCTTCCCTTTTTGTCCACAAGACGAAGGGTCAAGTCGCGGTTTTTAAAAGGATAGACGGCAAGAAGCGCGACGCCCGCCGCGCACAAAAGGATGACAAAGATTTTCAAGGCCTTGTAAAAGGATTGTTTTTTCATACGAGTTCCTAAAATATTTTATTCATTATAGCAAAAAACAAGG